>NZ_SFBY01000179.1:0-4910 GCF_007095505.1 Microcystis sp. M_QC_C_20170808_M3Col | reverse complement strand
TTTTTCCAATCGGTTAGCATTGAAGAAGTTTGAGCGTAGCCTACTCTTTCTTGCTTTTCGTACCAAGCTTGTGTTCTGACATGGAGAGCTTTATTGTAAACTAATCTTACACAGCCCAATGTGCGCCGCAATAGCGACTCTTGTTCTGGTGTGGGGTAAAATCGAAACCAATAGGCTTTTTCCATGTCTCACATTTAAGCATATATTCCGTAAATGCGCTAGTATTTAACGGTAAAGCCGTCGTAGAACGACGGGGTTTCAGACCCAAAATTTTCGATGACTTGGTTATATAAAACCCCCGGTATTCCCGATGAATTGTTTGAACGTTTGCCCGGGATTCCCTTGAGTAAACGCGAGGTGAGATTATTGATGATTTCCGCTTTGAGGTTAGGTGATGGGGGGGTTTTCTGGGATATCGGGGCGGGAACTGGCACTATTCCCGTTGAAATTGGCTTATTATGCCCCAATAGTCCGATTATTGCCATTGAAAGGGATGAAGAAGTGGCCAGTTTAATCCGCCGTAATTGCGATCGCTTCGGGGTAAAAAATGTTACGGTTTTTGAAGGCAGCGCTCCCGATTGTCTAGCCAATATATCCCTAGCACCCGATCGCGTCTGTATCGAGGGCGGCAAACCGATTAAATCAGTCCTGCAAGAAGTGTGGCAATACCTGAAACCCAACGGCCGCATCGTGGCTACGGCCAATAATTTAGAAACCCTCTATCAATTTTCCGAAGGCTTTTCTAATTTACAGGCGCGTAATATCGAGATCGTCCAAGCGGCAGTAAATCGCCTAGAAACTAGGGGTATTCACCAAGTTTTTGCCGCCGTTGATCCCATGTTCATCCTGAGTGGCGATAAACTTTAATTGGGGATAACCTTCCATAAAGTTTTCTTAATCTATATAATTAGAACAATGCCGCCTAACTTCTCTGGATTAACCATGCCTTGGCCACGCATTGTCAGCGCTATTTTTGCTATTGCCTTCGCACTGGGAATTATTATCGTTGGGGGTTGGTATTTCACCCTCGGCATCGGTGTTATCGTCTTTTTGGGACAATTGGAGTATTTTCGCTTAGTTCGCGCTAAAGGCATTGAACCGGCCGCTAAAACCACTCTCGTAGTTTCGCAATTATTACTACTGACGGCAACTATGGCAGCCCCCCTCACCGATGCCATGTTTCCCCTTGCTGGGGCGTTAATTTGTTTTTATCTGCTCTTTCAGCCAAAAATGGCGACAATTGCCGACATTTCCACCTCAATTCTCGGTCTGTTTTATGGTGGTTACTTACCTAGTTATTGGATTCGTTTACGGGTCGGTTTTTCTCCTGAAAGTAGTCCCGTGGCTATGGCCAGTAACTTACCCTTGATGGGATATTGGCCAGAATCGTGGATGGAACCGAAATTATTCCCGGCCGCTTTGACGGTGACTTTTCTAGCTTTCGGTTGCATTTGGGCCGCCGATATCGGAGCTTATATCATGGGAAAATGGTTAGGGAAAACCAGTTTATCGCTGATTAGTCCCAAAAAAACCGTGGAAGGTTCCTTTTTTGGCATTTTAGGCAGTATAGCGATCGCCGAGTTGGGTGCTTGGTATTTAGATTGGCCCTATTGGCAGCTGACCGGCTTAATTTTGGGCTTATTAATTGGTATTGTCAGTTTATTGGGTGATTTGACCGAATCGATGATGAAACGCGATGCCGGGGTCAAGGATTCCGGGCAGTTAATCCCCGGTCACGGTGGTATACTCGATCGCACTGATAGTTATGTGTTCACCGCTCCCCTAGTATATTATTTCGTCACTTTACTGCTGCCCTTGTTGCGTTAGTAGTTTGTATCTTCTCCGGTCGCTGCGCCCTTGAGTTCTCCAGTGCTAAATTAAAGATTAAACCCAAATTTGCGATTATGTCAGGAGTCGTCTATCCCCGGGGTAAAGTTTATCTTCTCGGTGCGGGAATCGGTCAGAGCAGTTTTCTCACCCTGCAAGCGCGAGCAATTTTAGCCACGGCCGAGGTTTTGCTGTATGATGCCCTAGTGGATAGTCAAATCTTCTCCCTCGTGCCGAAAACCTGTATTTTAGTCGATGTGGGCAAACGGGGAGGACAACCCGGCGCCGAGCAAAATCAGATTAATCGGATATTGGTTAATTATTGTCAAGAGGGAAAACGAGTTATTCGGCTCAAAAGTGGTGATCCGGGGGTTTTTGGGCGAGTATATCCTGAAATGTTGGCCCTAAAGCAGGCTGGCTGTGATTTTGAACTGATAACTGGAATTTCCTCCGCTTTGGCCGCTCCTTTATTAGCTGGAATTCCCCTGACCGAAAAGGATATTAGTCGCTGTTTTGCGGTCTTGAGCGCTCACGATCCCCAGTCTCTCGATTGGTCAGCTTTAGCTAAAATTGATACGCTGGTGCTATTGATGGCCGGTCAGTCTTTAGGGCAAATTATCGAGAAATTATGCCAAAATGGGCGGAATATTCACGACTCGATCGCTATTATCCGCCAGGCGGGACGCAAGGATCAACAAATTTGGCGCGGCACTTTAGAAAATATTCTCGCTCAAACCGCCGGGGTGTCCCTCTCACCCTCTATTATGGTCATTGGTCAAGTTGTGGATCTGGCGATTATGTCCTCTCCCCCACCCCTAGGAGGTAAAACTATTGTTATTACCCGTGCCGCCGAGCAAACGAGTCAATTTAGCGAAATTTTGCAAAATCAAGGCGCAGAAGTCCTAGAAATGCCCGCTTTAGAGATTCGTCCCCCCTCCAGTTGGCAAGGTTTAGACGATGCCATCGGTGAGTTAAAAAAGTTTGATTGGCTGATTTTAACTTCTGCCAATGCTGTTAATTTTTTCTTCGATCGCTTGACATTTTGGGGAAAAGATGCTAGAGCTTTAGCGACCGTAAAAATCGCCGTGGTGGGCAAAAAAACCAGCCAAGTTTTGCACTCACGAGGATTAAAGGCGGATTTTATCCCGGGGGATTTTGTCGCTGATGCTTTGGTAAACGAGTTTCCCGACCCGATTAGGGGGCAAAAATTCCTCTTTCCGCGCGTGGAAACGGGAGGGAGAGAAGTCTTGGTTAAGGAATTAACGGCCAAAGCTGGTCAGGTGACGGAAGTGGCCGCCTATGATTCCGGATGTCCCGCGCGCATGGATAGTCAGATCTGGGAAGCGTTTCGAGATGAAAAAGTCGATATAGTCACCTTTGCTAGTTCCAAAACCGTCCAGAATTTTTATCAGTTATTGCTGCAAGAAACGGGAGAATTATCGGTTAATTCCCTATTAGAAAAAGTTTGTCTGGCTTCTATCGGTCCGCAAACTTCAAAAACCTGTCAAGAGTTATTTGGTCGTGTTGATATCGAGGCGCAAGAATACACCCTAGAAGGGTTGACCAGCGCTCTAATCGAGTCGAGTAAGACCTGACATCCTCGCCGCCGTAAAACAGACGGCGATTCCCAAA
This sequence comes from Microcystis sp. M_QC_C_20170808_M3Col, assembly GCF_007095505.1. Lineage (NCBI taxonomy): Bacteria > Bacillati > Cyanobacteriota > Cyanophyceae > Chroococcales > Microcystaceae > Microcystis > Microcystis sp. M_QC_C_20170808_M3Col. The sequence goes on along the minus strand of NZ_SFBY01000179.1, from coordinate 1,451 downwards.
CTTGACGATAAACAAAGCCATAAAAATCTAGGAATCTCCCCATGAGTAACCCTATTATCATTGAAACTGACTTAAAAGATATTCTCGCTAAACTTGACAATCGGTTAGAGCGAATCGAAACAAAACTAGAAGTATTGCCGAAAATAGAGACCGAAGTTTCCCAACTCAAAGAAGATGTCAGAAACCTGAGGGGAATCGAAACAAAACTAGAAGTATTGCCGAAAATAGAGACCGAAGTTTCCCAACTCAAAGACGATATCAGAAACCTGAAGGGAATAGAAATAAAGCTAGAAGTATTGCCGAAAATAGAGACCGAAGTTTCCCAACTCAAAGAAGATGTCAAAGACTTGAAAGAAAGGGCAACGGCTCAAATATGGGCTTTGATAGTCACTGTTATCGGTGCAACTGTTGCTTGCAGCAATTATCAAATTCGGTTTTTTGACTAAAACTTAAATCATCATTAAAAACTAAGTTGGAACTAGACAAGTTCCAACCGGTAACAAAAAATTGACCTTGAATATTAACGACGAATTGGAGCGATCGCACCGTCGGCAGCAGCGCGAAAAGGTTCCACTGCCTCGCTATAATCGATCGGTAAAATAGCCACCACGTTATCGTGAGGACGGGCAATAATTACCCAGGTTTCTAAAGCTGCCCCCTCGGTTTTATTGACCGCTTCAATGCCGGCAGCCATAGCGGTTTTTACCTCCTGTACATCCCCACGAATATTGAGGGTAAAACGGGCGCTTCCTGCCCTTAAATAACCAACAATCGTGATCCGTCCTGCTTTTACCATCGCATCGGCGGCCGCTAGAATACCGGGGAAACCTTTGGTCTCGATCGATCCCACCGCGGGTTGGGCTGTCATAAATTAACTCCTAATAACAAAAATCCGATAAGTTTAATTGATAGAATCCAATCTATTTTCCAGTCTTTAACTATAGTCTAGTTTGGGGCAAATCCCTAGGGAAATTAACTGCGAAAACGGTCTGACTTAGGCGTATGCTGCACTGGTAAAACTGCCAGTACATTTTCTGGAGGATTCGGTACGATGTAATGACTGACCACATTACCACCAAAAGCGGTCATCGCCGCCGCTAATCCTGCCTCTACTGCTGGTTTAACCTCGGAAATCGGACCACGAATCGCCACCAAAAATTCGCCCCTTTCCGCTAGATCAAAATAAACTAGGGTGACTCGTCCCCCTTTAACCATGGCATCCGCCGCCGCTAAAACGGGGGGAAAACCCAACGTTTGAATGACTCCGACCGCCTCGGGCATTTTTCCTGATCTCCTGCGAAAGCAACTTTACATTATACCCCGAACCTGTCTTTATCGAAAATTTGGGTTAAAACCCCGTCCTTTTAGGACGGCTTTAAGCTACAATGGGAAAAGCGATAACCAAGCTAAAAACTGAACCTTGACAACAGATAGTAGGGGGTTTCGTTCAG
>NZ_SFBY01000178.1:0-2625 GCF_007095505.1 Microcystis sp. M_QC_C_20170808_M3Col | reverse complement strand
AAGTTTTTCGGTGGGGGTTGGGGGTTGGGGGTTGGGGGTTGGGGGTTGGGGGTTGGGGGTTGGGGGTTGGGGGGAGATGGAGGAGCTTTTTTCAGTGATCAGTAAACAGTAAAAAGTAAACAGTAAACAGTAAACAGTAATCAGTGAACTGAAAACTCACACCTGATCCCATTTTTCTTGGCTCTACCGAACCTGTCATGTAAAACTATCAACAACTAATGCTTGTAAAGCTTGTATACTAAGGCTTTGAGTTTTTGTTAGATTGATATGTATCAACTTTAGAGCATTGCTGGGCAGAGAGGGAGCTTGAGGAATTTTCTACAGTGTAAGTTCGGAAGAACCTTTTTCTTTAGGTGTGACATAGATAGTTTACTGGGCAAGAGGCAAGAGAGTGCATGAGTACCTTTTTTAACTAGCCATCTCTGCCGCTAGTTTAGAAAATTGCTATCACATCTGCTCACTGATAACTGCTCACTGATAACTGCTCACTGCTCACTGATAACTGATCAGTGATCACTGATTAAGGGATAATCAACACTGGACAGGGGGCAAGGTTAATAACTTTGGTGGTGACGCTTTCGGACACACCTTCGCTGGTTAATCCTAAACCGCGACAACCCATAACGATCAGGTCGGCATTAACTTCATCGGCCACATCACAGATGACAAAAGAAGGTATTCCCTCCCTTTCAATCATTTCCGCCTTGATGCCAGCTTGGGCGAAAATCGCTTGCGCCGATTGTAACAATCTATCCACCGCTTCGATCGAACTCATCTTATCGTCGGCGGCAATTTCTCCGCTGGGTGTCGTTTCCACCACCGACAACAGGACCAAACGACTGTCAAAGATTTTGACTAATTCGATCACACTATTGGTCGCGTCACGACTTTCGCGGCTGTGGTCGATGGGAAATAAAATCGTCTCAAACATAATTAGCAAGTCTCTCCAATCAAATTTTTCTGGGAAAATCAGTCTTAGAACTGCAAAACTGATCCCCAAATCTGAAATAATCTTTGTCAAAGTAATTGCCGCAAGTAGCGATACCCTGATTTAATCTTTATTGTACGGTAAGCAATCTAGGAGGTTATGGGCTGTGCCAAAAAAAACAGTAGCGAATTTAACAGAAGCCGATTTAGCGGGCAAACGGGTCTTAGTCCGGGTCGATTTTAACGTTCCCATGGACAAGGCCACCGGGAAAATCAGCGATGATACCCGCATTCGGGCGGCCTTGCCAACCATTGAGGATTTAATCAAAAAAGGGGCTAAGGTTATTTTATGCAGCCACATGGGTCGTCCCGACGGTGAGGTTCAAGAAAATTTGCGTCTGACCCCTGTAGCTAAACGTCTCTCGGAATTACTGGGCCAAGAAGTAATCATGTGTCCCGATTGTATTGGTGAGGGAGTTACGGCAGCGATTGGCCAAATGTCTAACGGTCAAGTGGCCCTTTTGGAAAATCTGCGTTTCCACGGTGAAGAGGAGGCAAATAATCCCGATTTTGCCAAAAAATTAGCCGCTAACGCCGATTTATACGTTAATGATGCTTTTGGTACCGCCCACCGTGCCCACGCTTCTACGGAAGGCGTTACCCACTATCTCAGCCCCTCGGTGGCGGGTTATTTAATTGAAAAAGAATTAAACTACCTACAGTCCGCTATTGAAACTCCCCAACGTCCCCTAGCGGCGATTATCGGCGGTTCTAAGGTTTCTAGTAAAATTGGCGTGATCGAAACTTTATTAGAAAAGTGCGATAAACTGCTCATCGGTGGCGGTATGATCTTTACTTTCTACAAGGCCCGCGGTTTAAGTGTTGGTGGGTCTTTGGTGGAAGAAGACAAACTGGAATTAGCTAAATCCCTGGAAGCGAAAGCTAAAGAAAAAGGGGTGGAATTCCTCCTTCCTACTGATGTGGTGTTAGCGGATAAATTCGATAAAGAGGCCAATTCCAAAATCGTCAAGGTCGAAAATATTCCCGATGGTTGGATGGGATTGGATATTGGACCTGAATCAGTTAAAGTTTTCCAAAAAGCTTTATCTAACTGTAAATCTGTCCTCTGGAATGGCCCCATGGGGGTGTTCGAGTTCGCTAAATTCGCAGCGGGTACAGATGCGATCGCTCACACTTTAGCCGATTTAACCGCTACTGGTACAACTACCATTATCGGTGGTGGCGACTCGGTAGCGGCGGTGGAAAAAGTGGGAGTGGCGGAAAAAATGAGCCATATTTCCACCGGTGGTGGCGCTAGTTTGGAATTACTCGAAGGTAAGGTTTTACCCGGTATTGCCGCCCTCGATGAGGCCTAATTATCGCTAATATCTAAGGTTTAAACAAGGTGGGTGCTGGCCCACCTTTTTTATGAATTATCAATTAGGAATTATGAATTATAAATTATAATACTAAATCTGGTTATTAAAAACTGATTATCTATAGTCCCTATTGCCTATTGCCTGTCCTGATATGTAGCCTATACTCAACGGATTTAGTATCATTAGGATACTTCAATCGCATTGACACTCCCCGCTCTAAAGAGACGGGGATTCTTGGTTCACAGAGATTACTTGCTTAGACAGAATTGCTTCTGAAAAAGTAGAGGTATTCTCTCCCCAAGCGTTTATTGGGTCGAGC
>NZ_SFBY01000177.1:0-6177 GCF_007095505.1 Microcystis sp. M_QC_C_20170808_M3Col | reverse complement strand
GTCAGACTTAAGCAATTAAGCGTTTTTCGCTATCTGCGTCAACCCCATTGACGCGACCACCCTAAAAAAGTGGCGTGGTGAGGAATCGCCGTCCGTTTTACGGCGGCGAGGATGTCAATGTCCTTGCTGTCACCAACAAAAATCTAGGGGACATGGCTCTTTTCCTGTATAATCAAGTCTTAATTTTATGACTTGTCATTATATTTGAGGAATCCCCATGAGTTGGACAGAAGGATATGTATCGGAAGTTAACTACACTAGCGGCTTTTACGGCGAGTTAAGTCCCCTAAAATTAGGTTTAGCCACTCTGATTAAATCCATTCAACCCCCCGATTCTAGCCAAGAATTTACCTATTGTGAATTGGCCTGTGGTCAGGGTTTTACCACGAATATTTTAGCAGCTACCTATCCCCACGCTCAATTTTATGCCAATGATTTCAACCCTAGCCATATCGCCACGGCTAGAGATTTAGCGGCCAAGGCGGGAATGAAGAATATTCTTTTCTTTGATGATAGTTTTGAGGAATTTTTAGAGCGAGATTTACCTCAATTTGACTTCATCAGTCTGCACGGAATTTATAGCTGGATTAGTGCCAGAAATCGCCAAGCAATAGTTAATTTTATTCGCCGCAATCTCAAGGTGGGGGGATTAGTTTATATCTCCTATAATGCTCTTCCAGGTTGGTCAGCAGCGATGCCGATGCAAGCTTTAATGTTACGTCATGGTCAACACAGTTCCGAACCAATTTTAACCCGCATTGAACAGGCACTTAATTTTACAGGAGAATTATTAGAAGCTAATGCTAGTTATTTTGACCAAAATCCAATTTTAAAAAATCGTTACGAGCGCCTGAAGGAACAAAATCGTTATTATTTAGCTCACGAGTATTTCAATCAGGAATGGAATTCTTTTTACTTCGATGAAGTGGCGAAAGAATTAGAGGATGCTAAACTTAAATATGTGGGTTCCGCTCATATTAATGACCATATTGATGCGGTCAATCTCTCTCAGGCAGCCCAAGAAAAATTAGCAAAAATTAGCGACCAAATCTATCGGGAAGTGGTGCGAGATTTCTTTGTTAACAATCAATTCCGCCGTGATATTTTTATTCGAGGTGCCTTAAGTTTAACCACCCAAGAACAGCTTAAACAACTACAAGAAACCCGGTTTGCCATGATTGTTAATCCCGCAAATATCAAGTTCGAGCATCAGTTCCCCGTGGGAGAAGTTAAGTTACAGGAGGCAGTTTATCAGCCAATTTGTCAGGTTTTGGCGGAATCTCCCCAAACTTTACTGCAACTACAAAATCACCCCAAAACCTCAAATATTAACTTAAATGGTCTTTACCAAGCTCTGATGATTTTAACTGGTATTGGCTATATTCATCCTGCTGTCGATGAGCAAACTTGCCAAGAACGGAAACCATCTACTAATGCTTTTAATAATGCAGTGAAAGCGAAAGCTATCTATGATGAAGAATTGAGCTTTTTAGCCTCTCCTTTGATTGGTACTGGAGTATTGGTCAATCGTTTAGAGCAGTTATTTCTGTTAGCAAAATCTAATAACCAAGACGGGGTAAGTTTTGTCTGGCAAATTTTGGCAAGTCAAGGCAAAAAAGTGGTTAAAGATGGGAAAACTTTGGAAACAGAGGAGGAGAATATTGCTCATCTGAAAACCGTGTACGAGGAGTTTAGTCAAGGACGTTTACTAACATTGCAAAAACTAGGTATTGAGTAAATACTAAGTAAGTAATCTCATTGTAACTGGCTACTTAGTTGATGATAGGTGGTGCGTTACGACGGATTTTTACCTTCAAGTCAAAGCAGTAATTTTGGCTGTTACGTTTTACTACTTAGTGGTGCGTTACGACGGATTTTTACCTTCAAGTCAAGGCAGCAATTTTGGCCGTCTAACGCACCCTACGTTTTGCTGAAAAGGTCATCAACACAGTAACATCTACTAGCTGCCTTGCTTTCACTAGCGGGGAATATTGACCCCGATAATTGCTACTTTCTGGGGTATGGGGGGAAGTCCCCAGAATCTGAGCTGCTTCCCCTATCTTGACTAATCTTTTTGTCTTGACAAGACCCAGTTAAAAACGCCAACCTAGCTAGGTTGAACGAGATTATTTAAGCCATAAACCACTTTAGCGGTGATAATCTTATCCTTATCGGTAAGTTCTTCTAACACCTCTTTTCCCTGGACTAAATAGCCAAAAACCGAATAACGACCATCCATGAGATTAAACCCCGGAGGAGTTAATTCATTATCGAATTTAAAGAAAAAGAATTGCGAGGAACCTCCGTTAGGATTAGTATCGGGACGCGCTAGGGCCAATGCACCAAAAGCGTTAAAAGGCAAGGCGAGACTGGGTAAGTAAATCCCTAATTCTTCGAGAGTATTTCCATAAACTGGTTCTTCTTCCCCTTTAATCAAAATTTCTAAGGGAATAGAGCGATATTGCTTAGTTTTCGGGTCAAGAAAACCTTCTTCTCCACCGACGGGATCCCCGGTTTGGACAACGAAATTATCTTCGCTGCGAATGAAGGGTAAACCGTCATAAAAACCCCGTTGGACTAAATCCACAAAGTTACCCCCATTAACTGGAGCGCTGTAACCATCGACAACGATAGTTAAATCTCCTTTGGTTGTCTGCATCTCTACGGTGGCACGTCCTCGCAATTGTGGCAAGTTAGCGTATTCTGGGGGAACGTTAAAGGGAAAACCCACCACCATTAATTCTTCTAAAGCGGTGATATTATTGAGTAATTCCCGTCTGGTTGACCAAACTGCCTCTTTATCCTTCGCTTCTACGGCCGTATCGAGGGCTGCCACTCCCGTTTTTATTTTTTCGATTAATTCCTCCCCTTGGCTTTTACTTGCTTCGGGAACACTATCTAAGATAGCCTTGCTTTTGGTAGAAAGGACATAATTGGCATCCTTGACATCTTTTTTAATCGGACTCCAACGCTTGGCCCGCAGATGTTTGGCAATATCTTCGATCGATTGTTGCACTTGACGAATTGGTTTATTATCTATGGGTAAGGCATTGCGTAAAATAGCAGTGGGATCCGTTACCGCATCACCCTGAGCAAGCACAGCTAAAGCAGGGGTAGTTCCCTTAACCGTGAACAGACTCAAGATTAAAAATAGTGCTAGGGCAATACTAGCACCGCTTTTTAAGAAAAATTTGCCCCATTCCCGTAATCTTGTCGTTATTTTCATGTTTTGGTCGGTTCCTCAATGGCCATACCTATCCAAAATACTTGTAGGCTTTTAGCGCAACCCTTGTCAATAGGTGAGAAAACCGATCGAAGTCATCAGTTATCAGTTATCAGTTATCAGTTATCAGATGTGAGTTTTCAGTTCACCCATTACTGTTTACTGTTTACTGATCACTGAAAAAAGCTCCCCACCTCCCCAATTCATAATTTATAATTTATAATTCCCACTCCCTTTTTTCACCTTTTATGACTATCATTGTCGATTATCGCTTTCCTCCCGCTATTGATGCCGAAAAACAGGCAAAAACGATCGCTATCGGTCAAACCGCCGGCACTTGGAGCGATCGCCACAGTCATCGTCAAGAGCAGCTGCAACAACACCTAGCGGAAGTGGTGGGGATCAGGGAGGAAGCCGACGGTTATAAGGTGGCTAGGGTGCGTTTTCCCCAGATAAACGTTGAAAATGACATCGCCAGTCTTTTAACCATGATTTTCGGCAAATATTCCATGGCTGGAGCCGGAAAAGTGGTGGGGGTGTATCTCCCCGAAACCTACGGCACGAAAGCCAAGCTGGGAATCACAGGAATTAGGCAACGTTTGGGGGTTTATGATCGACCTCTAGTGATGGCAATTTTTAAACCCGCTTTAGGACTATCGGCCCAAGATCACGCCGATATCCTACGAGAAGTGGCTTTTGCTGGCTTAGACGTGATTAAAGATGATGAAATCATGGCGGATCTTCCCGTGGCTCCCACCCACGAGCGCCTAGATTGTTGTCGCCGGGTTTTGGAGGAAGTGCGGCAGCAAACCGGTAGAAATGTTCTTTATGCGGTCAATGTCACGGGAAAAGCGGACGAATTGCAGAGAAAAGCCCGTTTATTAGTGAAACATGGGGCTAATGCCCTATTATTAAACGTTCTTACCTACGGTTTTTCCGTTTTAGAAGCTTTAGCCAGTGATCCAGCGATCGATGTTCCTATTTTCGCCCATCCTGCCTTTGCCGGAGCGATGTGTGCCGGTACTGATACGGGATTAGCCTATTCTGTGGTTTTGGGAACGATGATGGCCCACGCAGGAGCCGATGCGGTGCTATATCCCGCCGCCTACGGTAGTTTACCCTTCGATACGCAGGAGGAAGGCAAAATTCGCGATATTTTGCGCGATAGAAACGTTTTTCCGGTTCCCTCGGCCGGCATTCGTCCCGGTATTGTTCCCCAAGTGCTTCGGGATTACGGACGTAATGTTATCCTCAATGCGGGAACCGGAATTATGGACCACCCATCGGGACCAGCCAGTGGTGTGAGGGCTTTTTTTGAAGCTTTAGCCAGAATAGAAGCGGGTGATTCTTTTAATCCCGCCAATTTGCCGGAAGGAGCCTTAAAACAGGCAATTCTACAGTGGGGTTAAGAGCAACTTTTTTAAATGCACTATAGAGCTATTTTGTCAAGCATTTTTAGAAAAATTAACAAATAATCTCCCGTTTTAGATAGGGTTGCAGCACTTCTGGCACTTTTACCGTCCCGTCTGCCTGTTGATAATTTTCTAGGACAGCAGCCATAGTACGACCGATCGCTAATCCCGAACCGTTGAGGGTGTGGACAAAATTAGTGCCTTTTTGCCCTTTTTCTTTAAAGCGAATATTTGCCCGTCGTGCTTGGAAGTCTCTAAAATTAGAACAACTGGAAATTTCCCGATAGGTATTAGCCGAAGGTAGCCACACTTCTAAGTCATAACATTTGGCCGCTGCAAAACCCAAGTCACCGCTACACAATTCAATCACGCGATAGGGCAACTGTAAAGCTTGCAGGATTGCCTCCGCATTAGCGACTAAACTTTCATGTTCCTGAGCAGAAGCGTCAGGATTGACGATTTTGACCATTTCCACCTTATTAAATTGATGCAAACGGATCAAGCCCCTAGTATCTTTACCATAGCTGCCCGCTTCTCGACGAAAACAGGGAGTATAGGCACAGTGTTTTATTGGTAATTGCTCCGATGAGAGGATTTCATCGCGATAGAGGTTAGTTACGGGGACTTCTGCCGTTGGTGCTAACCAAAGCTCATCATCTCGACATTTAAAGCTTTCTTCCGCGAATTTTGGCAGTTGTCCCGTCCCGCGCAAGGAGTCACTATTAATTAAAATTGGTGGTAAAACTTCTGTATAACCGGCGACAATGTGGCGATCGAGCATAAAATTAATTAAGGCTCTTTCTAGGGCTGCCCCGACAGCGATAAGATTAACAAAACGACTCTGGGCGATCTTTACGGCCCGTTCAAAGTCTAAAATGCCCAATTTTTCCCCAATTTCCCAGTGAGGCAAAATATTCGGGTTAGTGGGTTTATATTCCTCTCCCCAGCGTTTGACTTCGATATTTTCCCGTTCATCCTTACCGATGGGAGTGGTTTCACTGGGTAAATTGGGTAAATCTAAGATTTTTTGGTCAATGGCCGCTTTAATGGCTTTTTCCTGCGGTTCTAATTGAGCTAGTTTACTTTTAATCTCGTTTCCTTCTGTTTTCAGCACCAAAATTTCGGGACTGTTGGCATCGCTGCCACTTTTAACTTTTTGTCCCACCAGTTTACCGATTTCGTTACTCCGGGCCTGTAAACTGCTGCGTTCTAACTCTAAAGCCTTCTGTTGTTGATTTAACTGGAGAATAGGGGCAATATCATAACTCCCTCCCCGACTATCTAAGCGTTTCTGTACTTCCTCTGGATTTTCTCTAATTTGCTTTAGGTCTAACATGGTACGAGTCAGTAAAAAGTAAAAAGTAAGTGGGGGAGTCGGGGAATTGGCAGCCTGAGGGGAAATGTTCTCAATCCCTAACCAATGGTCATTGACATCCTCGCCGCCGTAAAACGGACGGCGATTCCTCACCACGCCACTTTTTTAGGGTGGTCGCTGAACGGGGTTGACGCAGATAGCGAAAAACGCTTAATTGCTTAAGTCTG
>NZ_SFBY01000176.1:0-3945 GCF_007095505.1 Microcystis sp. M_QC_C_20170808_M3Col | reverse complement strand
AGAATCCGACAGAGGGAATGCTATCCATCTCGGAATGGTTGGCAAAATCCTCCAGTGTTTTTACCAAGAGTTGTCAAACAATCCGAAACTGGTTTGGAGAAATCATTAGTTATTTCGAGCGAAGAACAACGAATGGGGTGGTCGAGGGAATCAACAATAAACTTAAACTAATAAAACGAAGAGGCTATGGCTTTAGAAACTTTCGTAATTTTTGGGTTAGAAGTATGTTATCTTGGCATCTTGTCTGTTGATTTAGCATAAAGAGTAACGAAGAGCCAAAAAATATAAGGACTGTACTTTAGCGTAGGCTAAACTACTTTTTTGTTGTTTCATTAATTCTTTTAAATCTTCTACTGACTCAACAATATCAATTTTGGGTACGACCGGCATCGCCAATTTATCCACTTAATCATTTTTTCTATAAGTATGCCATAGTTTTTGAAATTTGGTATAAGTAGGGAGGTACAATTATTTGTAGGATGGGTTAGCGCACTTCGTAACTTATGCGGGCGTTGGGTTTCATACTTCAACCCAACCTACGTTCATCTTATATTTAATTCCTGTGTGAAAACGAAGCCTATACTGATAGTTTCTTCGGCAAAATAGTCGTAAAAGTCTTTCTCAGTCAACGTTTCACGATTCCATAAGCAAAAATTATCACACAAAGTCGAGAAGAGCCCCAATTGAGTCAAGTAGAAAAAATCGCCAGGTTGGCCGAAAGGCGAAAAGCGCACCCTTCGAACTCGCTATCCGAACGTCAAAAAGCGAGTTTCTAAAAAGAAAAAGGCGGTTCAAGAAATCTCTTAATCTTTCCGAAACGATATCTCTCACGGTTTCCTGGCTTTTATTGACTAGCCAAGCCGATTTCTTTTGTCTATAAGTCTAAAGTTGAGTACAAACAATCTTAAAATATCATAATTTTTAAGAATTTTAATCGGAATTTAATAGTCGGATAAAACAACATTAACGATCGATCTTTAGCATTGAGGAGGTAATTTTTCCTTTGCTAACTTCTCATGAAATCGAATTATAAACGCTCTCTACAACCTATCTGTTCGATACTTTGCTGGATCGCCGGTATCTGGACGGTTGGGTCTATTGCCCGTCCATCGGTAGCGGGAACGATCACGAACACGAAAAATGTGATCGTGATGATCGGCGATGGTATGGGTTGGGAGATGACCCGCGCCGCCGCCATCCAACGGCAGATTAATCAAGGCGCGACGGGGAATAGCCTAAACGACTTCTACACCTCCGGACAGGGCACGGGGCTGAGTTGGCAGACTCTAGCGAACTTTGGTCTCGTCACCACCTACGGAACGACGATCGCTCCAGCCAACGGAACCTTCAGCACCAACAATTCCGCACTGACCGGTTCCAACTCCGCGACTGGCGCGAGTCCAGTCCGCCCCGGCTTCACCTTTACCCCCACCTTTAACCCCGGCACGACCCCGACGGGAGGCGCGACCAATCCTAACCCCTTCGCGGTCGGGAATCTCGTGGGTTACGATCCCGCTCGCGGCGGCTCGGTGCCTTGGGATGACGCTTACTACGGCGGTACTCCCGGCGCGGGATTCGATCGAGAATACATCAAATACAGTTATCCCGACTCGGCCAACACCGCGACCACCCTCTACACTGGGGTAAAAAGCTATAACAACGCGATCGGGGTCGATATCTTCGAGAAAGCCTTAAAATCCACCCTTGCGATCTCCGCGGAGAAAGGCAAGGCTACCGGCCTTGTCACCTCGGTTCCAATCGATCACGCCACACCAGGCGCAGCTGCAGCTAACGTCAACCGTCGCAATAAATACGACGCGATTTTCCCCAACCTCGATAACATTCTGCAACAGGAACTCCGCATCTATCAGCCCACCGTTCTGCTCGGTGGTGGGAACCCGGCGAGTAATCCGTTACCCCTCCCTCCTGGCGGACAGGTGGAACCCCCAGTGGATTACACCTACATTACCCGAGATACTTACGACTACCTGAAAGCGAACCCGATTAATAACCGCTACGGGTACACTTTTATCGAACGCGGGCCGGACGCGACACAGGCTCTGTTAGACGCGGCGGCGTTAATCGATCCAGACGATCCCAACGGTAATCGTCTTCTCGGTCTCTACGGCGCACGGGGACAGAACGGCAATCTTCCCATTAACTCTGCGGACGGAACCTATCGCAACACTGGACTAGATATGTTCTCGCTGTTTAGTTCCGCGCAGGCCGGAGATTCCCGCAATATCATCCCCGGTATCCCCAATCCAGACACCCAACGTCCCCTGCTCCTCGGCGAAACCGACGCTTCGTTCATCGCCACCGAGTTAAACCAGAACCCGCGGCTGAAGGAGCTCACCCAAGCGGCCTTAGACGTTCTCGGCAGAGATCGCGAAGGATTTTGGCTCATGGTGGAAGGGGGCGATATCGATTGGGCAGCCCACGATAATAACCTCGATAACCTCATCGGCGCAACCCTCGATTTTAACGATTCGGTGCAGTACGTCATTGATTGGATTAACAATAACGGCGGTTGGGAACAGAATTTACTAATCGTCACCGCCGACCACGATCATTACTTTACCCTCCGCGATGACTATCCCGAACTCCTGCAAACCGTGGGCGCTGACGATATGACCTTCTCGCTCAATACTCCGGCGGGTGCAGGTCATTTCTGGGGTTCCGAGGGCGCGACAGCTCCCACTGGTTTAACCAAATACAAATGGGGCAATCACACGAACCGCCCCGTTCCCGTTTTTTATCAGGGGAAAGGATCGGAAGTGTTATCGAGCCTCGTCGGTCAGGGCTTTACCGATTACGGTAAATCCGTCCCTGGTATCCCCGGACTACTCGATCAGACCCACATCGCCATAACCCAGCAAAGCGCCCTCGAAACCGTTCCCGAACCGACGACAATCGCCGGACTGCTCGGTTTCGGCGCTTCGTTACTGGTGATCCGTCGCCGGAAATAAGTTAGGGAATTTACCTTTAATGTCGGCTTGAAGGCTATGTAGGGCTGGCTGAATAAATCTAAAAACCTTGTTGGGTAAGACTTTTAGACCTTTTGTCAATCAAAAAGTACTGGATATGGGAGTGATCGGGGGGAAAATTCTGGGACTTTTTCCCTGAAAATTAGGTAATTGGCCACCTCAAAACTGGTAAAACCCCACACCCCACACCCCACACCCCACACCCTGCCACCACCGAAAAACTTTTTGCCGCAAACCCTATGTATGTTTTACCTCGGAGATGAAAGGTTCCGCCAATATAGAACAGCACTTCGACAGGCTCAGTGACACGAAGCACAACTGTTTAGAGTTGTGTTAGAATATAAGAGTCAACAGGTTGAAATGCCGCTCACACCGTGAAAATCCCGTTGCAATAGTACGGCACTTTTGAGGAGAAAAAACAAGACAAGAGCCACCCGAAAACTCTTAAAACAGGGGAGTAAGTCTTTTCCAAGACTGAAACAAACTAAAAACATTTTGTCGCAAGGCAGATAGGGTAGGGCATACCTGAATCTTGGTTGAAAGACCAAAACCCTTGCAGAGCTATCCACAAGTGGACAACTAGATAGGGTTTGCGGCAAAAAATCTAAAAACCTTGTTGGGTAAGACTTTTAGACTTTTTGTCAATCAAAAAGTACCAGGCATGGGAGTGATCAGGGGTAAAATTGAGGTACTTTTTCCCTGAAAATTAGGTAATTGGCCACCTCAAAACCGGTAAAACCCCACACCCCACACCCCACACCCAGGAAAAACTTTTTCAGCAAGCCCTAATTAGGAGTGCAAAAGGTATTGTAAAGTTTCAATACAAATATAGTCATATGTAGCCAGCCATGGTAATATGTGAACACGAAACTATCAGACTAGGCAAAAAAAACAGGAATAAGTTATCGAACGGCTTGGAGGTGGTGGAAACAAGGGAATTTAACAGGCTATCAATTGC
>NZ_SFBY01000175.1:0-3935 GCF_007095505.1 Microcystis sp. M_QC_C_20170808_M3Col | reverse complement strand
TTCCCGATGATTATCAAATTGTCGGCAGTTATCAAACTATGCGAAAATTAACGGGTAATAGTGTAGCGATTTCCTGCGTAGCTGCTGTGGTTAATTCTGTAATCGAGTCTTTGTTAGATGTTGAGCAAGCATCAACTAATTCATTCTCGTTCAATCGAACTACTCAATTAAGTTTATTTTCGACTCAGGAGTTTTAGATAGTGGTAAGTATTAAAGACGCTAAAATGAGACTTGATAGCATTATTGCTAAAGCGAGAATTGACTTGTATAAGCCAATTCAAATTGCCGAAGTTCTCAGAAAATCTCGGTTAGAAAAAAATATCAAAATTTTAGATTTAAAGACTTATCAAAATCAATCTATTCGTTGGCGAGATGAAGTAACAATAAGATTGCTTAATAAAGTTTCTACATCTTCTGCTAGATATCAACATGATGTATGGAGTACCACAGCCATGTCTCCTGAGTTACTGGAAATTCTTGATCGAGAAAATAAGCGAACACGGGGAGGTGTAGAACGTTATATTTATTTAAAATTTAGTGAAAGACAAGCCACTGTATCAAGTTTAATTGACTATATAGACAGTCAAAATGAGAAAAGTTTTGATTTAAAATATTTATTAGATGAGTTTAGTGCTAAAGCAGGAATCCGCAGAAGTATAGACAAAGCATACGAGATTATAGCTTATAGTTTATTTGAAACCATTGTAGTATCTCTGGAGGCAGAGATCACAATGTCTATACCTTCAATCAAACAAGATTTATTAAACGAGTTTTCTGATTTAGCTAAAGCCTTACTTGGTTTAGATAAGAACCAAAATAAGCGAGTATTTAAGGCTCATATTTATAGAGTAGGAGTGACGAATGCAGCCGATAGAGGATTAGATATGTGGGCAAATTTTGGCATAGCTATTCAAATAAAACATTTAACCCTTGATGAAGAAATAGCTCAAAATATTATCGATAAAGTAGAAAGCGATCATATAGTTATTGTTTGCCGTGATGCTCATGCTGATGTCATCAAAATTATAGCTCAACAAATCAGTTGGGGACAAAGAGTGCGTGGCATAATACTTGAATCGGAGCTAATTAATTGGTATAACAGATGTTTGCGAGGTGAATTTTCTAATTTGTTGGCCAAACCTTTACTTCAGTATCTAAGTGATAACTTTAGAAAAGAATTTCCTCAGTCTATTGCTTTAGCAGATTTTTTAAAGGAAAGAAAATATTTGAAATTGAAAATAAGAGATGATGACATTTGGGCTATTGATTAGATTACCAAAAAATAGTATAATAGGGGTTATCTTCCCATACTTGTCAAACGGCTATGAGTCTCTGTCTCAATCCCGATTGTTCGCACAAAAACACCCCCACGGATAAATTCTGTCATAAGTGCGGTTCTCAATTACTGCTCAGAGAACGTTATCGAGCGCTAAAATTAATCGGTCAAGGGGGTTTTGGTAAGACATTTCAAGCGATAGATGAGGATAAACCCTCAAAACCCTACTGTGTCATTAAACAATTTTTCCCATCCGCGCAGGGAACAGGAACTTTACAAAAAGCAGCAGAATTATTTAGAGAAGAAGCGATTCGTTTAGATAGTTTGGGAAGATACCCACAAATCCCCGAACTTTACGCCTATTTTACCAGTAATGACGGGCGACAATACCTCGTCCAGGAATATATCGAAGGACAAAATCTCGAACAAGAATTAAAACAGGAAGGAGTATTTAACGAAGCCAAAATTAAACATCTTTTGTCAGAGATTTTACCGATTCTAGAATTTATTCATAGTAAACAAGTAATCCATCGCGACATTAAACCCGAAAATATTATTCGCAGAAAAAGCGATAATAAATTGATTTTAGTTGACTTTGGGGCGGCAAAATTTGTCAGTCCTTTAAATCGTTCCATGACAGGAACAATTATCGGTTCTGCGGAATACATCGCACCAGAACAGGGGAACGGGAAAGCAGTTAACGCCAGTGATTTGTATAGTTTGGGTGTAACTGGCATTTATTTATTAACAGGAATATCTCCCTTTGATTTATTCGATGGGGGAGAACACCAATGGGTATGGCGACAGTGGTTAGTTAATAATCCTGTTAGTAATGAGTTAGGGAATATTCTCGATAAATTAATTGAATTTGGCACGAAAAAACGCTATCAATCTGCCTCGGAAGTGTTGTCAGCTTTGCAGATCAAAACATCAGTCTTTATCCCCCAGACAACTATTCAAAAACCCGTTAATCCCGTTATTTCCGTTCCCCAAACTCCCCCATCTATTCAGCTTAAAAGTGCCAAAGGAATCGATTATCGGAAATTAGAAGATTTATTAAAACGGCAGCAATGGAAGCAAGCGGACGAGGAAACCGCCAACGTGATGCTACAGGCTGCCAACCGCACAAAAGAAGGATGGCTACGGGAGAGCGATATCGATAATTTTCCCTGCGAGGATTTGCGAACCATTGACCAATTATGGGTTAAATATAGTGGCGGTCGCTTTGGTTTTTCTGTGCAGGCGAAAATCTACCGCGAACTTGGTGGAACGCGGCAGTATAATGAAAGAGTTTTAACGGCTTTCGGAGATAGGGTAGGCTGGCGAGTGAATAAAAGCTGGATATACTACAAAGATGTTACTTTTGACCTAAAAGCACCCCTAGGACACCTCCCGGGGCGGGGGTGGGGGGGATGGAGTAGGAGTTTTGGAGTTTTTTTTGGGGTTAGTGTTGCGGGTCACTCTCTTCTCTCGCGTCGAGACTTGTAAAATGTAACATATAAAGGTTACAGCCAATTTTTAAGAATTGTATCAGGTTGGTTTTCCACGAAGCCATGCGGGTTCTGGGTTTTCGATACCTGTCACCCAGGCCCCGCGTCCTGTCCGCGACATGATTGTAGTATGTCCCCGGCGACGCGGGGGTTGTAGGCGTTGGCAAAAACGAACTGATCCGCCACCGCGAGAATTTCTGGGGTGACTTCCTCCCAATCCTCCCAGAGAGACAATTGGCCTGGAGAGGATTTTTTAGACCTTTTCTTCGGCTTTATCCCCGCGAGTAGCTTACTTCCCCAGTGGTTGCGGGTTTCCGGCTTCGGTCGCGGCCGGTATTTCTTGCAGAATCCGCGATATTTGGCCGCGCATTCCTCTAGGGTTTCCCCCAGACTCAAAAACGCAGGATGCCAAGTGGTTAAGCCATCGTCTCCGAGTCGGTCATAGACCCCGTAATCGCTAAAATCGTAGAAGAATCCGACTTGGACTCCCGCAGCCTTCGGATTGGCGTGAATATAGCGTAGGGTATTCAGCGCTCGCTTGGTATCTGTGGTGGGAAAGCCGCTACTGTGATAGCGTTTCTCCCAGAAGTGACCAGTTCGATTCAGCATTCGGTTAAAACACATGGCGGTGTACCAGTTCAACCAGTGCATGATTTTGGGCAAGTCTTCTGCGTCTTTCGGTTCGATGAGATAGTGAATATGGTTACTCATCACACAGAGCGCGTAGAGTTTGAATCCGTACTTCTCGATCGCTTTTTTGATAGCGTAGAGTAACACCTGTCGGCATTCTAGACGGGTGAGGCGAAATTCTCGGTTATTACAGCGAATGGTTATATGATAGGAATAACCTGGGATTAGTTCTCGTTTTGCTCGTGACATTTTGCGTATTTTTCCCCGCGAGGACTTGTAGAATATAACACCTAAAAGAAAGATACCGCTATCTTTATTTGTCAGTTGCTTATCTTTTTTCTACCAACCGATATACCTATTCCGCTATGATAGCCGACTCAAAATTATTTATATTTTAGCGGGAACCAATGAAGACATCAGCATTTTAATCGATGAACAGGGAAATTGGAACTTTGAATTATGAAAAAATCACCTTCGGAAATGACTAACGCAGAACTCCGTCAGTATCTTTCGGAACATCGAAATGAAGAAGCTATTTT
>NZ_SFBY01000174.1:0-13906 GCF_007095505.1 Microcystis sp. M_QC_C_20170808_M3Col | reverse complement strand
GATATTTGCATCTTTAGATGGGGTATTTGGTCGTAGGGTGAAGGTTACACTTCCTTTAGATTTTTAAGCCCTGTCGTTGAACCAAGAATCCCCGTCCGTTTTACGGCGGGGAGTGTCAAGACACGATTATTACCGGGGCCGATTTCACTAACGCGGTAATTGATAGCTATCAGGTCAAGTTAATGTGTGAACGGGCCGATGGGATTAATCCGGTCACGGGAGTGGCCACCAGAGATAGTTTAGGCTGTAATTAGCAATTCCGGGCAGATTCTAGCTGACGGCACAAAAATAGCCTACCCCCTACACCCCTGCTGTCTCGATCGAGACAGCAGGGATGTAGAATAAAAATACTGAGCGAGGCTAGAGAAAGGAGAGGGACTCTTGATAATCGTCATCGATAACTATGATAGTTTTACCTACAATTTAGTCCAGTATTTGGGAGAATTAGCCTCCGAGTTCCCGATCGCCGTGCCGATCGAGGTCTATCGTAATGATAAAATCGATCTGGCCACGATCGAACAAATGCGGCCGGATGGAATTGTCATTTCCCCCGGTCCAGGTCGTCCGGTCGATGCGGGCATATCTCTGGAATTAATCGCCAAATTTAGCCCCTATATGCCAATCTTGGGGGTCTGTCTCGGTCATCAAAGTATCGGTCAGGTGTTCGGAGGGGATGTGGTCTCGGCCCCAGTCTTGATGCACGGCAAAACTTCCCCAATCTATCACAACAATGAAGGGGTATTTCAAGGC
This sequence comes from Microcystis sp. M_QC_C_20170808_M3Col, assembly GCF_007095505.1. Classification (NCBI taxonomy): domain Bacteria; kingdom Bacillati; phylum Cyanobacteriota; class Cyanophyceae; order Chroococcales; family Microcystaceae; genus Microcystis; species Microcystis sp. M_QC_C_20170808_M3Col. The sequence continues at coordinate 13,156 of NZ_SFBY01000174.1, read as the reverse complement.
TTAGAAAATCCTTTTACTGCCACCCGTTACCATAGTTTAGTGATCGAGCGCTCCACCATGCCGGATAATTTAGAGATCACGGCCTGGGTAGAAGATGGCACGGTCATGGGAGTCCGTCATCGGGATTACCCCCACATTCAAGGAGTACAATTTCATCCCGAAAGTATTTTAACCACTGCCGGCAAGGAACTTTTAAGAAACTTTCTCCGATCCATCTAGTGTTTACTAATCCCCAACCCCTGAAATTAACCTTAAGTGGGTGGGTGGAATTAAACATAAGATGAACGTAGGTTGGGTTGAAGCATGAAACCCAACGCCCGCATAGTTTACGAAGGGGTGTGGGGTGTGGGGTGTAGGGTTTTACCGATTTTCAGGTGGTCAACTACCTAATTTTCAGGGAAAAAGTACCTCAATTTTCCCCCTGATCACTCCCATGCCTGGTACTTTTTGATTTCCCAAAAGTCTAAAAGTCTTACCCAACAAGGTTTTTAGATTTATTCAGCAGACCCTACTTAACTTGATTAATTCTGTATCTACATTTATGAAAAGGCGAGATTTTATCTTATCGGCGGGGGCAAGTTTCTTAACCGTGGCAGTAAGCTCAGTTTTAGCAGAAACTAAACCGAAACCCACTAACCCCACTTCCCCCCAAAAACCCGATAATTCCCTCCTAGTTCAATGGTTGGGTCATAGTTGCTTTTTATTTACCGGAGGAGGGCAAAGAGTCCTAGTTAATCCCTTCCGGGCAATTGGTTGTACGGCGGGTTTTCCTTTGCCAAAAGTAGAAGCAGATATCGTTTTAATTAGTAGTCAACTGTGGGATGAAGGGGCTGCCGAGGGTTTACCCGGTAATCCGAAAATTTTGTTTGAGCCGGGGGCCTATGATCTGGGTAAATTAAAATTACAGGGCATTAGTATCGCCCACGATCGCATGGGGGGGCAACGTTTCGGTATGAATGTAGCCTGGCGTTGGACCCAAGCGGGCATTAGCATTGTCCATTTAGGGGGGGCAGCAGCCCCGCTTGAATTAGAACAAAGAATTCTCTTAGGTTCGCCGGATTTAGCTTTTATTCCCGTGGGAGGTGGTCCAAAAAATTATAATCCCCAAGAAGCAAAACAGGCGATCGAAGTTTTACAGCCGCGCATTGCTATACCAACTCAATACTTTACCAGTGCCGCCGATAAAAATGCCTGTGAATTGGTGTCTGTAGATGAGTTTCTCAAGTTGGTCAAGGATAAAAATATCCGTTTAATCGAGGACAATAAATTACGGATTCGTGCCGCCGATTTACCCCAAAAAGGGACTCTCATTCGCGTGTTTGACTACCGCAAACTGTTACAGAAATCCTAATTTTTAGGAGCCAATGAACTAGGCCTATTGATTAACTAATTTTCCTCGATCAAGGGCGCTCTAGAGCATCTCCTAGTTATGCTCACAGAAAATGAGTTATACTAAAATCTATAGGGAGCATCTCCTAGTTATGCAAGCGAGTAATCATACTTGAAGGTCAGAGAGTTCATTCAAGAGGCAAATGTTTCTATTCAGCATAAAGTTGAAGAAGAAATTCAGGCCATGCAAGAAGAAGTTGACAAGTTAAACCGCAGTGATCTTTTTCTTGCATTCCAAGCTAGATTAGAAGCAGCAGAGGGTAATAGAGTCTCTATGTCTGATTTTGACTTGGCAATGCTAAGAGAGCCAGTTGAAGGATTTAGAGATGTCACCAAAGAACTAACAATGGAGATTTACAGGCTGTCCAAGATAGCCCTACAGCCCTGATCATAAATCAAGGTTATAATTATTTTTAATAAATTCCAGAATATTCAGCCCCAAGCAATGTCTATGTTACTGCAAGACCTAAAGGAAGAAGCGGTTAAGCTATCACCGAGCGATCGACTTGATCTGGTTAGCGCCATTATTGAGTCCTTGCAGAAGACCCCAATTGCTAGACCTGATCGTTCTGGTGCAATTCAACGGATGCGTGGCTTACTCAAAACAGACCAACTTGCACCAACCGACCAAGAAGTAGCTGCCATGTTGGAAGATCGTCGGGTGGAGAAATATCTTTAGTGAGAGTTTTAATTGATACTAATGTTCTCCTAGATTTTCTATTGGAGAGAGAGCTATTTTTCCAAGATGCAGAACGACTATTTTAGGCGATCGATTCTGGTCAGATCGTCGGGTATGTCACAGCTACAACGCTCACGGACATTTTTTATTCTATCAGTCCCTAGGATTTGCCCCCACCTTAAAAATTGCTTTAACAATCTTATTAAAAATGTTTTTTCTGAAAAAATCTCGCTCTTTTTTTAGACAGGGATGGACAATTGCGGTTTTACTAATTGCCCTGCTTGTGTCCCTGCCGATTTTATCGGTTGCCAGTAGTTTATTAACTAATTCCAGTCAAGTCTGGCAACATCTGATCGAAACTGTTCTCTGGGATTATCTAGTTAATTCTTTTTGGTTAATGTGGGGGGTGGGCAGCGGCGTTTTAATCATCGGTGTCGGCACAGCTTGGTTAACAACGATGTGTCAATTTCCCGGTTGTCAACAATTTCAATGGTTATTATTACTACCCCTTGCTGCTCCTGCCTATCTCTTGGCCTATACTTATACCAATATGATGGACTATTTTGGTCCGGTGCAGACGTTCTTAAGAAGTGTTTTCGGTTGGAATAGTGTCGAGGATTATTGGTTTCCTAGTATCCGTTCTCTCTGGGGGGGGATTCTGATGTTAATTCTTGTGCTTTATCCCTACGTTTATCTGTTAGCAAGGGTGGGTTTTTTAGAACAATCTGTCTGCACGGTGGAGGCAAGTCGCTCCTTGGGATGTAATCCTTGGCGCAGTTTTTTTACTGTCGCTTTACCCCTAGCAAGACCGGCAATTATGGCGGGATTAGCCCTAGCTTTAATGGAAACTCTTAACGATTTTGGTACGGTGCAGTATTTCGGAATTAATGCTTTTACCACGGGGATTTATAATACTTGGTTCGGTATGGGCGATCGCATAGCGGCGGGGCAGTTATCCACAGTTTTAATGGTATTTATTCTCGTTTTAGTTTTCCTCGAACAATCCTCCCGTCGTCAAGCTCGTTACTATGAAATGACCAATCGTTTCCAGTCACCGACTAAGTACGAACTAGGATTTGTTCGTAGTTTCTTGGCAATTTTATTCTGTTTTTTACCAGTATTTCTTGGTTTTATCGCCCCTGCTTTCTATCTGACCTATCTAGCCTTTAATCATGCCCAAGAAACTTTTAATAATGACTTTCTTAGTTTATCGTTAAACAGTTTTTTTCTGGCTAGTTTAAGCGCAATTATTGCGGTAGTTTTAGCTTTAATTCTCGCCTACGGGGAAAGACTTAATCAGAATAAAACTATTAAGGGTTCTGTGCGGATTGCGGCCGCTGGTTATGCTATCCCCGGCATTGTTATTGCCGTGGGGGTTTTAATTCCTATCGGCAAATTAGATAACTTTTTAAATCAAGGATTAAATATCAATTTAATTCTGAGCGGCACGATTTTCTGTCTGATTTTTGCCTATATTGTCCGGTTTTTAGCCGTAGCTTTCTCCACGTTAGAATCGAGTTTAAGTAAAATTAAACCTAGTTTAGATGATGCTTCCCGCAGCCTTGGCTATGGCACTGGTGCCACTTTAATTAAAGTGCATATTCCTCTTTTGTCGGGGGGATTATTGACGGCGGCTATGTTAGTTTTTGTCGATGTGATGAAGGAATTACCGGCTACTTTGGTCTTAAGACCTTTTAATTTTGATACCCTAGCGGTGCGCGTTTATCAATACGCCAGTGATGAACGTTTAGTGGAAGCGGCGGCACCGGCCCTGGCCATTGTCTTAGTGGGATTAATTCCGGTAATTTTTTTAAGTTGGCAAATTTCCCGACGGGCGATCGATTAAAGTGGCGGCCGATTCCTGGGCAAGTTGGCGATCGGCTAAGAGCTTAGTTCTATCTGGCTGAATAAATCTAAAAACCTTGTGGGATAATATCTTTAGGCTTTTTTAAAATCAAAAAGTGCCAGTCCTTGCAGTGATCGGGGGGAAAATTTAGGCACTTTTTCCCTGAAAATGGGTAAAACCCCACACCCCACACCCCACACCCTGCCTCCACGAAAAACTTTTTCGGTAAATCCTAGTTCTATAGTCTAGTACAAAATAATGTTACAGTTCTTGACAAGACTACTAGAGAGAGGGGGTGTCAGTGATAGGATTCCCTAAAACCCCTTTTCTTTATTTTTGTAGAGAGAACAAAACCCTATGACAGAACTTTCTGGAAAAGCTCCTAAGTTCGGTGGCAGCACGGGCGGTTTACTCGCCAAAGCCGATCTGGAAGAAAAATACGCCATCACCTGGACAAGCAGCAAAGAACAAGTCTTTGAAATGCCCACCGGTGGCGCCGCTATCATGAACGAAGGCGAAAATCTCCTCTATTTGGCCCGCAAAGAACAGGCGCTCGCTCTTGGTACCCAATTGCGGACGAAATTTAAGCCCAAAATCGAAGATTACAAAATCTATCGGATTTACCCCAGTGGTGAAGTGCAATATCTCCACCCTGCTGATGGTGTCTTCCCCGAAAAAGTTAACGCCGGTCGTGAATTTTTCGGCAAAAAAGACCGCAATATCGGCAAAAACCCCGAACCAGCGACAATTAAGTTCTCTGGTGTCACTCCCTACGAAGCATAAATAATCCCTAAAATCGAGAGTGGGGAGTTAGATTTAGCAGCTATTTGGCCCGAAGATTTAACTTCTGACTCTCGATTTCTCTTATAGCAATCGGCAATAAATTGCTAGTTAGGGTTTGCTGAAAAAGTTTTTCCTGGGGTTAGGAGTTAGGAGTCAGTATTCTCCGAGTCAGGAGATAGGGTGGTCACTGCGTGTGCGTTGCGGGGGGTTTTGGGGTTTTGGGGTGTTAGGGTGTTAGGGTGGTCACTGCGTGCGCGTTGCGGGGGGTGTTAGGGTTTTAGTTGAAATTCCCCCACTTCCCCACTTCCCCACCTCTCCACTTCCCCACTTCCCCACTTCCCCACTTCCCCACCTCTCCACTTCCCCACTTCCCCACTTCCCCACTTCCCCACTTCCCCACTTCCCCACTTCCCACTCCTTCATAATTCATAATTCATAATTCCGTTTTCTCCCCTACAAGTGTTGTGCTATCCGTTTCCTGAACCATCAAAATATGATCTTCCCCGACTTCGATCGCTTTCGTCAACTCGCTGGCCAAGGTAACTTTATTCCTGTCTATCAAGAATGGATCGCTGACCTAGAAACACCCGTTTCGGCCTGGTATAAAGTTTGTGCCAATCAAGCCTACAATTTTTTATTAGAGTCGGTGGAAGGGGGCGAAACCTTGGGACGCTACAGCTTTTTAGGAGGCGATCCCGTCTGGGTATTAGAAGCGCGGGGAAACACCACTACCCAAAGTTTTCGCGATGGTTCTCAAGAGATTTTTTCGGGGGATCCTTTCGAGATTTTAACCCAATGTTTAGCCCCGATCGTGCCGGTTAAATTGCCGCAATTACCCGCCGGAATAGGGGGTTTATTTGGTTTTTGGGGTTATGAATTAATTAATTGGATCGAGCCGCGAGTACCTATTTATCCCGCTACCGATGCCGATCTACCGGATGGTATTTGGATGCAGGTGGATAATCTGATTATTTTCGATCAAGTTAAACGGAAAATCTGGGCGATCGCTTATGCCGATATCCGGGGTAAAAATCCCGATTTAGCGGCCGCTTATCAAGCGGCCTGCGATCGAGTGACACAGTTAGTTCTGAAGTTACGATTACCCCTACCAACTAATGCCAAAACCCTAGAATTATTACCAGTTGGTCAGGGAAAAGAATTAGTCTATGAAAGCAATACAACTCAGGAAAAATTCTGTCAAAATGTCCTGAAAGCGAAGGATTACATCAAAGCGGGGGATATTTTTCAGGTGGTTATTTCCCAGCGTTTAAATGCCAATTATCAGGGTCATCCCTTCGATTTATATCGTTCCCTGCGTCTGATTAATCCTTCTCCCTACATGGCTTTTTATAACTTTAAGGATTGGCAAATTATTGGCTCTAGTCCTGAAGTGATGGTTAAGGCAGAACGGGACGAATTAGGTAAAATAAAAGCTACGGTCAGACCAATTGCTGGCACCCGTCGCCGGGGACAAAACTTCAGTGAAGACCAAGCTTTAGCAACGGATTTATTGCAAGATCCCAAAGAAATTGCCGAGCATATTATGTTAGTGGATTTGGGGAGAAATGATCTAGGTCGAGTCTGCGATCGAGGTACGGTCAAAGTGAATGAATTAATGATAATTGAACGTTATTCCCACGTTATGCACATTGTTAGTAATGTGGTGGGGGATTTAGCAACCAATAAAAGTGCTTGGGATTTATTAAAAGCTTGTTTTCCCGCGGGAACCGTCAGTGGGGCCCCGAAAATTCGCGCTATGGAAATTATCCATGAATTAGAACCCTGTCGTCGCGGTCCCTATTCAGGGGTTTATGGTTACTACGATTTCGAGGGACAGTTAAATAGTGCCATCACGATTCGTACTATGATTGTTCGTCCCCAAGGTAATCAAAATTATCTGGTTTCTGTGCAAGCGGGAGCAGGGTTAGTAGCCGATTCTGAGCCGGAGAAAGAGTATGAAGAAACCCTCAACAAAGCGAGGGGTTTATTGGAGGCAATTCGCTGTTTAAGTTAGATTTTTTGCCCGGGATCGTCCTTTAGACTTTTTTCCCATCAAAAAGTGCCAGTGATTGGAGTGATTGGGGGGGAAATTTAGGCACTTTTTCCCTGAAAATTAGGTAATTGACCCCCTGAAAATGGGTAAAACCCTACACCCCACACCCCACACCCTACCACCACCGAAAAACTTTTTGCCGCAAACCCTATTTAACCTCATTCCAGTTAAGGGGATTTGGCCATGATTTCCGAGAAAGAATAGGGTTAGCTAACCAGGATAACATCAAGGTTTCAGCTTATTGCCATAAGTTTAGCTACTTGGGTGTAATGGTTACTAAAATCTGATAGGAGGTTGATGAATCCGTTTTACTCGTTAACACGAATAAAATTTGGTTATTAGTAAGAGGAGGGATATTGCTGCCTGAGGGTAAACCGGTATCAGAGGTATATGCTAGGGTTTTAGTCCCAGTTTCATCATAGACATTACGCAACCCATTCACAAAAACCACAATGTTATCGAAACGATCTGCGTCAACATTTGAACCGAAATCTTTTTCCGGTTGCTGTTCAGACAAACCCAACTGAGGTGCAGCAACAACACCGCAGGAAGTACTGAATTTACAAGGTTCTCCTTTAATAACTTCAGCCTTAACAGTTGCTGCCACGGTAACGACGGGTATCGCTAGTGGTCCTTCAGTCCCAGCACTATTGTCCATATAATAACGACGAGTAGGGGTGGAGCTTGTGAGGCAAAATATTTGACAAGCTCTCGTGAAAACTCTGGTATTGACAGAGTATTTAACTTCGTCATTGGTAGTCATCTTTACCTGAGCGTTGGTATTCAAAATCACTTGATTACCATCCTTGTGAAGGCAGGCAAAAAAACCTTGAGGAGGGTCGGAGATTTTGTTAAAATCCGCAGGACAATTAGGGTTCTCAGCAGCCGCTGCTAACCTATCGGTGACGGGGGAAAGAGCCCAAGTATTAATATTGTTGGGGGTGATGTAGTTGCCATTAGCGTCCAAGTTCGGACCAAAGCGCCACAATTGCAGACCGGTCAAGCTAGACCAGGGGCCCTCTTTAGTGTCTCTGGTATAGTAAACGATCTGGTTGGGGAGTATCTCACCTGGATTGTCGGGATTAGGAATTTGGAAAGCTAGAACTGCTCGCGCTTCTGGTTTTTCTGTCCAACCGGGTACTTGAGTCGTTGTGATCGCAGCTTGAGAATTAGCGATAATTCTTGCTCGTCTCACTTCATCTGAAACAAACTCTAGAGTACGATTAAGATTATTCCGGATTTCACTATCGGCATTGGCTCGATAGTTACTTCTGAGCAGGTTAATCAAGCCATTTCCCGCTACCAAGACGGCAATCAGCATCATCAAAGCTGCCAGTAAGACTTCTGTAATCGTGAAACCCGCTTGCAGACGACGATGAGAGGATTTTTTCTGTAAACGACCTAAGTGATTGATATACTCTAAATAAAAACGCATAGCTTTAACCCGTCTCAATTTCTCTGTTCTGTACTCCCCTAAATATTTAACATTTATGGCAGTCACAGAGGTTTTATTAAACTATAGGTCAATCAAGTCGAAAGGGGTTTTCAGAAACCAGTGAAAATTTACTACTACCTACTACCTTCACAATTTCCCCAGAAAACTCCTGATCAAAAATGTCTTGACCTAACTAACTTTACCACTAACTACACAATAGACCGAGAAAATCCTCTAGATAGTGATTTAGGTATGGCCAAAAATGTGATTTTGGTTACAGCTATTAATCGCTTTTGGGAGTAGGTGATTTTACCGGTGAGTTTTCTGTACACCCGTATTGGTATAATTGTTGACCCTCAAGGAGATAAGAAGGCACAAGGACTGGTTACAATCAAGGATGAGTAATTTTTCGATCGATGTCATCTAAAAATAATCATGCGTCTCTTACACACCATGCTCCGGGTCAATAACTTGCAGGAATCTCTACAATTTTACTGCGATGTGCTAGGAATGAAGTTATTGCGCCAGAAAGACTATCCCAATGGTCAATTTACCCTCGCTTTCGTCGGTTATGGTGATGAAGCTAATCATGCTGTCATCGAACTGACCTATAATTGGGGAGTCGATCGCTATGAAGTCGGTAATGCTTACGGTCATATTGCCCTGGGGGTGGATGATATCTATAGCACCTGTGAGAAAATTAAAGCTCTTGGTGGCAATGTCACCAGGGAACCGGGCCCGATGAAACACGGTTCTACCGTGATTGCTTTCGTGGAAGATCCTAATGGCTACAAGATCGAGTTAATTCAACTAGGAACCCAAGCTGCTGCCGTGGCTACGGCTTAAATTTATTGCCATCAAAAGCTTATGACTGTTGAAATTGAACGGAAGTTTCTGGTTAAAGGGGATTCTTGGCGATCGCTTGCTGCTGGCAAGTTGTATCGTCAGGGATATATTCCCACCCAAGATGGATTGACAACTGTGCGAGTTCGTGTAGTTGGAGATCGGGGTTATTTAACCATTAAAGGCAAGACTGAGGGCATTAGTCGCCCAGAATTCGAGTATGCAATTCCCCTAGAAGATGCGGAGCTCATGTTAGAAAACCTCTGTAAGAAACCTTTAATTGAAAAGATTCGTCATCGCATTTCTCTGGATAATTTAACTTGGGAAGTTGATGAATTTTTGGGGGATAATCAAGGTTTAATTATGGCTGAAATTGAGCTAGAACAAGAGGAGCAAGTCATTACTATTCCTGATTGGATCGGCCAAGAAGTAACGGGAGATGAGCGATACTACAATATCAATTTACAGAAATTTCCCTATAAAATGTGGCCATTGTAGTATTAATTTCTTTCGGGGTTAACTCTGGGTAGATACGGCTTTTTCTGATTCATTGAGCTTATTCGTTACCCGTCGGAGAACACCATTAATAAAGCGATAACCTTCATCATCAGAATAACGTTTTGCTAATTCGATCGCTTCATTAATCGCTACTTTTTGAGGTAGATCGAGATAGAGCATTTCTGCGACGGCAATTTGGAGGATATCCCGATCGATTCTTGGTAAACGATGTAGTTGCCAATCCACTAAAGCGCCGGTTAATTCCTGTTCGATTTCCGCACGACGACGATAGACTGTACCGATTAATTCTAGGGCATATTCCCGCACTTCGTACTGACTAGATAACTGAACAATTTCGGGAAAATCTATCACGGTTCCTAAACGATTAATGGCATTGTGAGTAAGAGAAATTGCTTCTTGTACCATAGTTTGGGCGCTTTTTAGATTTGTTGCCTTAGTATCACTAGCGAGAATCCGTTCATTGCCGCGACTAATTTCGGCAGCAGCGGTTTCTAAGGTTTCTTGAATTTCCAGGGTTAAGGTTCTAACTGCGACTAAAATTAAATCGTTTAAAGTTTGCTGTTCTAGGTTTTCAGGATTGCCTTTAATCTGACTTAAACTCAAAAGGGCAAGTTCTCGAGCAATGCGACGGGGTTGTTGACGGGGAGACATAGAAGTTTAGAAGTAGAGGAAAGAAAATTATACAACTTTATTGATCGCTATTCGCTTGGGTTAATTTTTCTCGGCGATCGATCTTGACTTTCAGATCAATTCTTGACTAACCTCTATTCTAGCATAAAAGCTGCCAAGATTTAACTTTTCAGGTTTTAATTAGACAAAAGACAATATCTATCTTGAATCTCCCCTAATTTAGTCTCAGCTTCTTGAGCATTAATAGCTAATTGGGCAAACTCTAGAAATCGTTTTAATTCCTTGCGTAATAAATTCCTTTCTACTTCCCAGGTTTCTCGATCTAAGGTCGGTGGCATAACAATCATATCAAATAAAGTGGCCTGTTTTTTATCGGGATGGGGTCGCAATATTCGCCCGCGACGCTGAATAAATTGTCGAGGATTACCACTACTAGCCAGAATGACTGCGTTTTGAATTGATGGCAGATCTACTCCCTCATCTAAACATCTAATTGCCACTAATCCTTGTAGATAACCCTCCTCAAATTGTTCGCGAATTTTTTCTCGTTCTTCTAGGGAAGTTTCTGCGGTGTAGGTAGCAACTCGATAACCTAATTGATTGCCCAATAAATGAGTAACTGCTTCTACCTGACGACGATAATTAGCAGTATAATTTTCCACATAACCATCCCCACAATAAAATAAAGTATGATCCGTATCTAACCGCTCTTGCATCAGTTGTTGTAGAGCCTGTAATTTATTACTTGCTGAACCAACTAATCGTGATCTTTGCATTAACAAAGCGGTGAGGTTCTCATTACTATTTAAATTACTATTTTTCTGCAAAATCCAGCCGATTCTTTGGGTTAATTTTGCGTATAATAAAGCCTCACTGTCGGTTAATTCAACCAAGACTGGATAATAAAAATAATTGACTAAAGCTCCTTTACTAATAGCATCAGCTAGGGTAAATTCTGGTTGTAGAATTTGCCCAAAATAATCAAGAATAGCGTCAGTTCCTTCCTCATCAAAATATCTTTCAGGAGTGGCAGTTAAAGCCAATCTTAGACCTAAAGAACGGGGTAATAATTCTTCTAATCGGGGGGAACCTAAATTATGTGCTTCATCACCAACGATTAAAGTTTTATCGGGAAAAAATTTTATTTGTGATTGAAACCCCTCGCTAATAAAAGTTGAGTTAGTAGTTAAAATAGTGACAAATTTTTGATTACCCGCTTGCACATTATATAACTCTGTGGCTAGTTGACTTTGCCATGTATGGACACTTTCGTAGGCTAAAATCGGTTTAAGATTAAATTTTTCCGCTTCTCGTTGCCATTGATTGACTAGGTGACGATAGGGGCAAATTACTAATAATACTTGCAGTTCTATCGCTTGGTAAAGTTCCATGGCAATAGCTAAAGCAGTAATAGTTTTACCGCTGCCGGTGGCCATTTTTAAAGTTCCCCGTCCCCGATTACGAAACCAACTGATAATCGCTGTATTTTGGTAGTCTCTCAATTCTAAATCGGGGGGAATTCTAGGAATACCAGAGGGATTAACTCGATAGAATCCTCGCAATTCAGCAACTTGTCTGAGCTTGCGGGAACTCAGAAAATCTCTAGTTATTTTTTCCCAATCTATCCAGCAACTATTCATAGGACCTCTTGTAAAAATCAAAAATTGTTGTTAGGGTTAGGAGTCAGTAGCCAGGAGTCAGGAGAATTAAGAATAAATAATAATCAGTTAAATGGTCTATTTACAGATTTTAGGCAATTTAATCCTTATTTTTGCCGTTTTTGAACCCTGAAAAATTAATTATGCAAGAGGTTTATAATAATAAATCCTGTTTAAAAGGTATCGGGGAGCAGCGGAGCGCCGGAGCAGGGAGAAACAATCCATAGCTTGGGAGTTCATCACACTATTAAAAATAGTTTTTGTATAAGCTCAAAAATAGCAAAAAGCCAAAAACCTAAAAGCTAAAGGTTGCTACCTATACAATGGGGATGGTCTTTTTAGTCCATCCCACAGCTGTCAAACCACTCTTAACTGTTATCCTAGAAACCTAGGGAATGATTGAGATAATTCACCTGGTCGCTACTTCTTCTTTTTGGGGAGTATTTTGCCGAAGTTTTTCTTGATCTTTTCGACGTTTTTTAGCATAAAGTTGGATTGTCACCGCCATCAATACCACTAAAGCTACAATTAACCAAGTGGTCAAATCGAGGGGTAATTGATTCTTAAATACTGCCAAAAGGACAATAACTACCAATAACAGGGTTGGTGCTTCATTTAATGCCCGAAATTGCTGTCCCGTCCAATTACATTCCCCTTTTTCTAGCTTTTTCATGATGCGACCACAGTAGAAATGATAGAGCAGTAAAAGAGCCACAAAGGATAATTTAATATGTAACCATCCCGATTTTAAAATTTCCGGTTCTGTGGAGATTAAACCGATCGCCATGGCCACGGTGACAATCATCCCCGGTGTGGTGATGATATTGTAGAGTCGCTTCTCCATGATCTCGTATTGCGCTTTCAGAATAGCTTGTGCGGGTTCCGTTTCTGTTGCTGCCTCCCCATGATAGACAAACAAACGTACTAAATAAAATAGTCCCGCAAACCAAACAACTACCCCAATCAGGTGAAATGCTTTAAACCAATAGTAAGCCATAGTCTATATTGTGATGTGAGTCCCGAATTAATTAGTCTAAGAGCTATCCATACTTTCCCAGACTATCCCTATACAAAAGTTTAGACGGAAAATAGGGGTTGGGGAGCAGGGGAGTAGGGAGCAGGGAGCAGCGTAGAAAAAAGCTGTCTCCTGAATACTGTCTCCTGACTTGAAAGAGGGTGTGGGGTGTAGGGTGTAGGGTGTGGGGTAGGGTTGATTCATTTAAATTAAGTACAGCGGATTTTGAGTCAATAAATTTGACCGAAGATTCTCAAGTTTCTCTTGTTCTAATCAAAAGAGTTAGTCACAATAACTAATCTTTAA
>NZ_SFBY01000173.1:0-9126 GCF_007095505.1 Microcystis sp. M_QC_C_20170808_M3Col | reverse complement strand
AGACCAGAACAGAGTAAATCTGTTAAGGCAGGTGCGGAACCCCGCAAGGGAAAGAAGCAGAAACCCAAATCGTGAGGTTTGGGAATCACCGTCCGTTTACGGCGGTGAGGATGTCAACCGTCACGGGATGGTCAGAAAGAGAAATCCTAAAAATTATCCTAACCACTCAGTCGATTACCCCACGCCATAATACAATTGTTGCTTTGACGAGGAGAATAGCAATTTTGAACGCCAAAAAAACGGGAATTTTCTTGACAATTGCCCTAAGTTGTGCTTTAGCGGGGAAAGTAGCGATCGCTAATACTTCCCCTTTGGAGGGGACTCGATGGAAACTAAGGGGTTGGACAGCCGGAAGTTTGGTCAAAGAAACGGAAATTACTGCCGCTTTCCAGAAAAATATCCTCAGTGGTTCGGCCGGATGCAACCAGTATAATACCGGCTATCAAGTCAATAATGGCACGTTCCAGATCAACCAAGCGATCGCTACTACCAAAAAAGCTTGTCCGGAACCGCAGATGAAACAAGAAAATCAATATCTCGCTGCCTTGCAAGGAGTGGAACAATTCCAAGTGACAGCTAAAGGCGATTTACAATTATTTTATCGTACTCCCGAAGGTTTAGGAATCCTCACTTTTACCCCCGCACCGACCACCACGCGCACGGAAAAGACAATTTATATCAATTCTAGGAAACAACCCTGTAGCCAAGGCCCAACCAAAGACTGTTTACAGATGCGAGAAAAACCAGAGGAAAACTGGAGATTGTTCGCCAATAGTATCGAGGGATTTGATTATAAACCAGGATTTTTATATCAAATTAAAGTTAGCGTTGAAACCGTCTCCAATCCAGCTAATAATCAAAATTCGGAAACATGGAAGCTATTAGAAGTTATTAGCCAAACCCCAGAAAAAGAGACTCCGCGAGCTTGGTTTGATCGACCGTTAACTAATTGGAATAAAGCCAAGTCACCTATCCCCAAATCTCCCGTTAAAACCGTGATCGATAACCAGTGTCGTGAACAGGTTCGTCCGGCAATTACTGCCAATGATCAAGCGCTTAATAAAGCAGGATGGTTACTGTACGGAGCCGTGCAAACCTATGGTAAAACTAGCGTTATTTCGGCCATGAGTGGAGTGGATGGAATGTGCCGACCGATGGGTTATCAAGACTTTGTTTTTGTCGATGGTAAATTCGCTGGCACTCTTTCCCCGCGACCGATGGATTCCCGCGCTGATGGAGCATCTCAGAGAATTGTTTTACAAAATAGCGATCGAATTATTGTGGTTTTTAATCGCTATAAAGACACGGATCCTCTCTGTTGTCCTTCCCAATTAAGTCGCGTTATTTATCAAATCGAAACAGTCAGCGGAGTGCCAGTTGTTGTTCCCAAAGAAGTGGAAACAGAAGCGGTGAGAAACTAATTCAGTTATCAGTTATCAGTTATCAGTTATCAGTTATCAGTTATCAGTTATCGGTTATCAGGGAGATAGGGAGATAGGGAGATAGGGAGATAGGGAGATAGGGAGATAGGGAGATAGGGAGATAGGGAGATAGGGAGATAGGGAGATAGGGAGATAGGGAGATAGGGAGATAGGGAGATAGGGAGATAGGGAGATAGGGAGATAGGGAAAAAAATACTGGCAGTTAATAGCTTCCTTTTTTATTATATCTCCCGCAAAAGTGAGTTTTTAATCGCAGACTTGCTCTTAAAGTCCTTAATTTAAGGATTTTTCCAGAAAAAGATCGCTTTTCTACTGCCAGGAAATAATCTATTTCTTTCTTCTTCTCCTGACTCGGAGAATACTGGCTCTTGACTCCTCACTTAACGGAAGATTTTTGATTTATGCAGCAGGTTTAGTGATTAGGCACTGATACTAGATAAGTAGTTATAGAATTCTAATAACTCCTCATTAGTTAGCAGTAAACGGGACTTTTTGCCATAGGTAGAAATCAGGTATTCCCGACCTTTTTCTGTAGTCCAAGCTAATCGTTTCATCTCCACATCAATTTTAGTTTTAAGAACTGAATAATCGATTTCTTCGGGAATAACAACAACTGGTTCTGGTTCTGGGGGTTCTTCTTCAGTTAAACTCGCTTCTTCTGGCAATTCTGATAATAAGGAGTAATTATCGGTTTCCATTTCTAATAATAAAGGCTCTGGTTCTGGTAAAGGAATATCCTTAACTGGGGGTAATTCCGGTTCAATTTTAGCTGGGGGAATATCCTTAACTTGGGGTAATTCCGGTTCAATTTTAGCTGGGGGAATATCCTTAACTTGAGGTAATTCCGGCTCAATTTTAGCTTCAGGACGAGGTATTTCAGTGACTTTAGCCGTTTTGGTCGATTTTTTGGCACTAGCGACGGGTTTAGGTAAATCTTCTGGTAGAGAAATATTATTGGGGCTGATTTTTTCCACAAGCTGGAGATCGGGGGTGCTTTCAGCCTCTAAAAGCAGTAAAGCCCGTTCTCTGGCTCGATCTTCGGCGATTTCCACCGTATCTGCCGCAGCTAAACCTGTAACGACCGTTTTTCCCTCAATTTCGACGATCGCTTTCACAATATACTTGCCGTGATCGATTTGAACTAACTCACTAATCAGGGCAACTTGGGGGTAACGTTGGCGTAACTTTTGCAGCATGGTGACTTTTTCGAGTTCTTTTGTACTTATATTAGAATACTCTATCGCAATTATGGAAAAATGTAGCAAGTTCTTGCTAAGATTAAAGGTTAGATAAAATTTTCAGTTCTAGGATTAGCCTTGCCCACAGTAACAAGATTCTACTAGGCTGAAGCTTCTGCCAGAAAGACTAGCGATCGCCGAAAAGTTTACCGGTGTTCGCTATTGGCTTATACTAACGAAGGCTTCGATAATTCTCTTCGGTAGGTTCGGGTGTTCGATGCTTGGTCAGTTTACCTTCACTGTCACCACCAGCGATCGCAATTAGCCCGATAGAGATAATCTCTGGAGTCAATGGTTTAAATCAATCTTCTCATTATTAAGTATTTAAACTTAATTATTCACGATTCCGTCAGTGTCTTGTAAGTAAGGATTATTGTCAGATGGACTTCTCGATCGCCACACTCCTCTCTCATCTTAGTGATGATAAATTAGCTACGGGTAAACTTCTCGAAAAAAAACTGGGCTGCGAAGACGATCCCGAAAGCTGCGAAAAATTGCAAGTGATTCTCGATGCTTTAGAACGTCTGGGAATGGTTGCCAAAGAACGCGGGCGCTATCGTCGTGTGATCGAGGAAAATATCGTAGAAGCAAAGCTGCGCTGTTCCAGTAAAGAATTTTGCTTTGCTATCCAAGATAGCGAAGATGCTGATGACATCTACGTCTCGAAAAATCATTTAAGTAACGCTTGGAATGGCGATCGAGTTTTAGTCAAAATCATCCGCGAGGGGACCCGTCGTCGTTCCCCGGAGGGAGAGGTGAGATTAATTCTCGAACGAGCTAATCCTTCGCTTCTAGCGCAAGTAAAACAGGAAAATGAGCAGTTTGTGGCGGTTCCCCTGGATGATCGCCTGAAATTTACCCTTAATCTCCTCGAAAATGGTCAAAACCTCCAAGAAAACATCGATCACCTCGTTCATGTTTCCGTCCTCCGTTATCCCCTAGGGGAAATGCCTCCCATCGGTAAAGTTACTCGCGTTCTCGGTTCCACGGCCGAGGCCGCTGCCGACACCGATATCGTCTCCTGTAAACACGATCTACCCCATAATTTTCCGCCGGAAGCCCTTGAAATTGCCGATAATTTAGCGGATTTCTTCGATAGTGGCGAAAAAGAACAACTGCGAGATTTAACCCCACTCTTCACCTTTACCATCGAAGATGACAACCCCCTGGATTATCCCCCAATCATTGAAAATGCCTTTTCTTTAGAGAAAATCAACCAAAATCGCTGGCGAGTCGCCATTCATATCAGCGATGTAGTCCGTTACATTGAACGGGGCGGATTATTGGATAAAGTTGCCAAAAAACGGGGAACTGCCGTCTATTTAGGCGAAAAAGTGCTGCCATTAGTCCCGGCTGCCGTTACCAGTCGTTGTTCCCTGTCACCGCAAGAACAGCGCCCCGCTATTTCTATCCTCGTCACCCTCGATGACAAGGGGGAGCTAGTGGAGTACGAAATCACCCGCAGCCTCATCCAAGTGGATCAACATTTTACCTATCAACAGGTGCGCGATCTGCTCAGTGAAGAAGATAGCGAAGCTGCCCCCACCGATACCGTTGAAACCCTGAAAGATTTATTTTTTAGCGTTTGCCCCACCCTAAAATCCCAACGTCTGCAGCGGGGTAGTTTTGATATTCAATTAGACAAAATCTCTCCCTACAAAGACGAAGGACGGGGGGGGACTGTTCTCGCTTCTAATAATTTACCGGCCCGTTCTTTACTGACAGAAGTGGCAATTTTAGCCGGCAAAGTCGTCGCTGAACATTTGCAAGCTTTAAACTTACCCTGTATCTACTGTGGACAATCGGAACCGGATTGGGATGAATTGGAGGATTTACTCAAATTAGCCAATAATTTAGGGGCAGAATTAAATTTAACTGCCGAGGAGGAGATTAAACCCAATGACTATCAAAATCTCACCCGCATTTTTTCCACTTCCACATCGGTGAAAGTCCTCAATTATCTCCTGCAAGAAACTCTCAAATTAGTTAGATATAGCAGCCATCCTTTACACCATTTTGGTTTGGCCTATCCTGGCAATTATACCCACTGTCTATCACCCCTGCAAAGATATGCCGATCTTTGGGTACAACGGGTGTTAAAAATCCTATTAACAGAGGGGAAAGATCGCCGCAGCAAAATCGTCAAAGTCGGGGTTAATTTGGGCAGTAATAGCTGTCATGGACAGATTCATTGGAATATTCTACCAAGTCAAATTCAGGAGGAGTTAGAAGAAGAAAGTCACCTAATTGTTTCCCATCTCAATGATCGCTCAAAAATTGCTGAAGATGCGGAACAAGACCTAGAAGGATTGAAAAAAGCCGAGAAAATGAAAGAAAGAATGGGTCAAGTTTTTCGCGGCTTAATTACAGGTGTACAATCCTATGGTTTCTTCGTGGAAATTTCCGATTTATTAGTGGAAGGGTTGGTTCATGTTTCTTCTCTCAAGGATGATTGGTATGAATATCGCGCTCGTCATAGCTGTTTGGTAGGACGGAAAAATCGCGTTGCCTATCGTCTCGGTGATGAGGTAGAAGTGGAAGTAAAAGATGTAGACTATTATCGTCAGCAAATCGATCTAGTTACGGTTAGCGGTGGCAGTTCAGCAAGTTATGACGACTTAGAAGAAGATTAATTATGAATCAACCAACCACCGAAAAAATCGGGAAAACCCGCTTTATTCTGCCCTTTTTATGCGGTATTTTTCTCTTTTTAACTGGCTGTGTCCGTTACGATGTGGGCATTAATTTTCCCCACCAACACCACGGGGAAATTATTCAACATATCACCCTCGGACAACGCTTAACCAGTCTCAGTCAAACCGAAGCCACTAAATGGTTAAATAGTATCGAACAGAGGGCAAAATTACTTAAGGGGAAAACCGCTCATATTTCCGAACGAGAAATAATTGTGACTATTCCCTTTAGTAATGGTCAGGAATTAGAGGAAAAATTCAATCAATTTTTTGATCCTAGTTCTTCCTTTAAAATCAAAAATTCCGCCGATACTGATGATCTTAAGTTATTGCAACTAGATTCAAAACTGGCAGTTACAGAACAAGATTGCTTCTTTTTGACTCAGAAAAACTTAAAATTAACCGTTGATCTGCGGGCTTTAGGGGTACTTTCTGAACAGGGAAATATTATCGTTAGTCCCGGTTCTTTAGTCGCTATCGACTTCGCTTTAAATACTCCCTTAGCTGGTCAAAATATTGAAGATGACTCAGGATTAAATCCCCCGGTAGAACAAGTTGATGATCAGTTAATTTGGCATTTAAAACCGGGAGAAATTAACACCATTGCGGCAGCTTTTTGGGTTCCTAACTATTTAGGTATCGGCACAATAGTTATTGTTTTAATAACAGGTTTTGCCTATTACTTGAAATATAGACGCTTGCCCGGTGTATCCCCATCGACTTAAATTGAGAGGGCAAGTAAGTAGTTAGGTGTTAAAAACTGTCAGACACCCCCCTTATTAAGGGGGGATCGAACCCAAAATTTATCTTCAATTTAATTATAACCAGCTACTTATTGCCCAAAATTTAATGATCAATGAGAGAAAAATTAGCCAACTCTAAAACTGATCTAAAAATTGGCCAGCAATAGGGAAAATCTTGGCTAGGATCAAATCATAGTCACAATTGAGACTAGACGGGTTTCCTTTTTTTACTTTATTACTGGCAATTACAGTTATGGTTAGCAATATTCCCTTTTCTATCCCCGAACATAGCCTCGATCGAGATTGTACCACCCTCTCCCGTCACGTCCTGCAACAACTACAAAGTTTTTCCCCCGACGCGCAGGATTTAAGCGCAATTATGAGTCGAATTGCCCTAGCGGGGAAATTAATTGCCCGTCGTCTCAGTAAAGCGGGATTAATGGCGGATGTACTAGGTTTTACTGGAGAAACAAACGTCCAAGGGGAATCCGTCAAGAAAATGGACGTTTTTGCCAATGAAGTATTTATCTCGGTTTTTAAGCAAAGTGGTTTAGTTTGCCGTCTTGCTTCCGAGGAAATGGATAAACCCTATTATATTCCGGAAAACTGCCCCATCGGTCGCTATACCCTACTCTACGACCCGATCGATGGTTCTTCCAATGTGGATATTAATCTTAATGTCGGTTCGATTTTTGCCATCCGGCAACAGGAAGACAATGATTTAGACGGAGAGGCGCGGGATTTACTGCAAAATGGTCGTAAACAAATAGCCGCCGGTTATATTCTCTACGGTCCTTCGACTATTTTAGTTTACTCGATCGGTCGGGGTGTTCATGCCTTTGTCCTTGACCCCAGTTTAGGGGAATTTATCCTCGCCCAAGAGAATATTATTATCCCTGATCATGGGCCGATTTATAGTACCAATGAGGGCAATTTTTGGCAGTGGGATGAGGCAATTCGCGACTATACCCGTTATGTCCACCGTCATGATGGTTACACGGCCCGTTACAGTGGGGCATTAGTGGGAGATATCCATCGAATTATAATGCAGGGTGGTGTTTTTCTCTATCCGGGTACTGTTAAAAATCCTCAGGGAAAATTGCGCTTAATTTATGAAACTGCCCCCCTTGCTTTTTTAATTGAACAGGCAGGAGGTAAAGCTAGTGATGGGGTGACAAATCTTTTAGATATCGTTCCCGATAAATTACACACCCGCACACCTTTAGTGATCGGTAGTGTTGAAGATGTTAAATTGGTGGAGTCTTTTATCGCCGATCGCCGTCATCGCGATCAACTTTAACTTATAGTTTTATTTAGAGATTAGGAAGCCATATCTTTTCACTATTTCCCAACTGTTTTACGGTTTTATACCTAGTCTATCAGCAGTCAGCATATCCCTCGCCACTCTCACCGATATGGAAATTCAACGGGTCATCTTAAATAACATCGGGCTATTTGAAAAGCTGGAAATTTCCTTGGCACCTACAGAGCAAAACCCAAGCAACATTACTGTTTTTGTTGGTAATAACGGGGCTGGTAAAACTGCTATACTAAAAGCATTAGCAACTTCTCTTAGTTGGTTTACTGCTCGTTTACTTACAGAAAAAGGGAGTGGTAACCCTATTTCTGAAGATGCCATATTTAATACTGCTAATGCTGGCAGCATTGAAATCAAAGTCTCGGATTTCTCCAAATCATTAAACAATCCCGATCAAAGCGAGATTGACCCTTATTTCAGATGGATTCTTGCAAAAAATAGAAAAGGACGTAAAGCCCAATATAATAGCAACCTTAATGACTGTACGCGCTTGGCCAATCGTTATCGTGATGCCCTCACCCATGATGACAAAACTAGCCTACCTCTAATTGCGTTTTATCCTGTCGAGCGTGTCGTACTCGATATTCCACTAAAAATTAGGACTAAGCATACCTTTTTGCAATTGGACGGTTATGATAACTCCTTAAGTCAGGGCGTTGACTTTCGTCGCTTTTTTGAATGGTTCCGAGAACGGGAAGATACCGAAAATGAATCAGGAGTTCCTGAAGACGTTCTCAACCAACTAAGACCAATAATGGCTGAAACCAATCAAGACTTATGGCGATGGTTAAATGAACGCAATGCCTCAGCTAAAGATCGGCAATTAACAGCAGTTCGCACCGCCATTGGCCGATTTATGCCCCATATGGATAACCTTAGAGTCCGTCGTAGGCCTCGTCTCTACATGGCAGTGGACAAAAATGGTGAAACCCTCAACGTCGCCCAACTTTCACAAGGCGAAAAATCCCTAATGGCTCTTGTTGGTGATATTGCCCGCCGTCTAGCCATGCTGAACCCTGCCTTAGAAAATCCTTTAGCAGGCGATGGTATCGTTTTGATTGATGAAGTCGATTTGCATCTACATCCCTCTTGGCAACGTCGCCTCGGCGAGCGCCTGACCGAAACTTTCCCAAATTGTCAGTTTGTGCTGACAACCCATTCACCTCTAGTGATCAGTGATTGTAAAAATGTTTTGATCTACACTTTAGCTAATGGCGAATTGCGACAGTTGCCCTCTCAATATGGGCAAGATGCTAATACTGTCTTATTAGATGTCATGAATACCAGCATTCGTAATGAGAAAATTGATACTGAATTGAACGATCTGCTAGATGCCATACAAGATTCAAAGCTAACTGAGGCTCAACAATTGCTGGCAGAATTAAGTGAGGAACTACCTGCCAATCATCTCGAATTGGTCAAAGCCAAACTACTGCTCCGTAAACAAGAATTGCGTCATGGGAACCATTAGTAAAGGGGCTGAACCTTATGCGAACCATTAGTAAAGGGGCTGAACCTTGTTGTTTAACAGCTTGGAAGAGGAAGAACACTCATGGGGCATACGATGATTTAGTTGACATCCTCGCCGCCCTAAAAGTGCGGCGATTCCTAAACCTCACGATTTAAGTTTCTGCTTCAACCACCGTTGCATACCACGGTTAAAAAACCATGTACTGTCTTACACAAAGTCCA
>NZ_SFBY01000172.1:0-2586 GCF_007095505.1 Microcystis sp. M_QC_C_20170808_M3Col | reverse complement strand
AGTTAAAAGTTAAACTTCAAGTTTTTATTCAGGACGAATGTACTGATTAACTAATTTTTTGGGGAAAATTAGTTAACCCATCATTATAACATATAATTAATTTGCAAGAGTTCTAATATCTAGAGCAAAAAAATTGTTTTGTTGTTTATTTTGCGGCAGATGAAGACGATATCGATCCAGAAGATGCTCAATATACAGATATTCTCATTGCCTGTACGCGCCATTTATTAGAACAACTAAAACAGGCTAATTCAACACCCTTAAAAAACTGGATAAAATCCCGTTGGCAGGATTTAATTGATTTAGCTTTAACAGAGATTAAAGTTGAAGATGTTAAACTAGAAACAGGGGATTTAATTAAATATTTTGGTAAATTGTCTGCGGCGATTCGGGCAATTCCCAGTCAAAGACAAGAAATAAGAAATAAAATTAATCCTCATACTGTTACGCTGTTAACAGCACTAAATGAGTTTATTGATAATAGCAAAACTGTCTTAGATGATTCAAAAAAATTAGTGGTAATTGTTGATAACTTAGATCGCATTGTACCAATAAATCGGCGAGATCATAAAACTAATCATGATGAGATTTTTTTAGATCGAGCCGATCAATTAAAGGGGTTAAATTGTCATTTGATTTATACTATACCTATTTCAATGGCCTATTCTAATCGGGCCAATGATCTCCGCGATATTTATGATAATGACCCGATGGTTTTACCGATGATTATGATCCGCAATCTTGATCGTACTATTAATCCTGATGGTATAGCAAAAATTAAGGCTATTATTGAGAAAAGAACCCAGCAATTTTTACCAACGAAAAAGCTAGAAACAGATATTTTTGAAAGTCAAGAAGTTCTGGAGCGATTATGTTTAATGACTGGAGGTCATGTACGAAACTTAATTTTATTAATGCAAACCGCTTTAGATCATGTGGATGCTTTACCCATTACCGCAAAAGCTGCTCAAAGAGCAATAACCCAAGCTAGAGATGTCTATCGGAGAACAGTAGAACACGAGCAGTGGAAAATTCTGGCTAAGGTACATCTTACCAACGAAATTCAAAATGATGAAGCTCATCGTAAATTATTATTCAATCGTTGTGTTTTACAATATGCTTATTTTGATGCAGATGCAGAGTTAAAAAGTTGGTATGATGTGCATCCTTTAATTACCGAAATTAAGGAGTTTAATGATGAATTATGAATGATGAATTATGAATGGGGAGCGGGAAACAGGGAACAGGTAAGAAAATCATTGTACCTCATAACTCTGAATACAGCTACATATAATAATGACAAACCAAAAAGTAAAACCCTTAACTAACTCTCAGGAATCGGATTTTGAAGGATTGCTAGAAGAGCAACCCCTAACAGCAGCAGAATCCTATCAAACATTACTGCGATCGCTCAGACGAAAAAATGGCTTTAATTTACTCTTTGTTCGCTGTTCTCCCGTGCAAGCTGATGAGATTATTCGGGGAATCAGTCAAGATTTACCCAATAAAAATATTCAAGTCCTGCAACTTGATTCAGAAACCGATAATTTGTATGAGAAAATTGTCGATCTACCAAATTATACCAATCTAAACATTCTTTTTGTGCGAGGTTTAGAAAATGCACTACTGCGCTACGAAGAAGCGGAAAGTCAAGGCTATTTCTTGTCGAGTCAAAGTCCAGTTTATGGAGGAACCTGGGCCGGAGTTCCTAAGATTTTAGGCTATTTAAACCTATCCCGTGAGCGATTTGAGCGGCAATTTCCCTTTACTTTAGTATTCTTATTGCCGGAATTTGCCTTGCGGTATTTTATTCGTCGTGCGTCGGATTTTTTTGATTGGTATTCGGGAGTTTATGAATTTCCGACCGATAAGGACATATTGGAAAGAGAAATTAGAAGACTGGTTTATTTAGACAGCGATCTCGATACCTATCAGCAATTCACTCCCCAACAACGACAGGAAAAGTTGGCCGAAATTAAGGCCTATTTAAGCGATTCCCCATCTCTCGATCCTGTTCGAGCATCTCAATTATGGCAGGAAAAAGGTTTAATTCATGCAATGGGAAAAGAATACAAACAAGCGATCGCATCCTACGATCAAGCTTTAGAAATTAAACCCGATTACCATGATGCTTGGACAAACCGAGGGTTTGAATTGCATAACTTAGGAAGGTATGAAGAAGCGATCGCATCCTACGATCAAGCTTTAGAATTTAAACCCGATGACCATTATGCTTGGTACGGCCGAGGGTTTGCGTTAGGTAATTTAGGAAGGTATGAAGAAGCGATCGCATCCTACGATCAAGCTTTAGAAATTAAACCCGATGACCATGAAGCTTGGTACGGCCGAGGGTTTGCGTTAGGTAATTTAGGAAGGTATGAAGAAGCGATCGCATCCTTTGATCAAGCTTTAGAAATTAAACCCGATGACCATGAAGCTTGGTACAACCGAGGGTTTGCGTTAGGTAACTTAGGAAGGTATGAAGAAGCGATCGCATCCTTTGATCAAGCTTTAGAAATTAAACCCGATTTTCATGAAGCTTGGCACAACCGAGGGAGTGCGTTAGATGACTTAGGAAGGTATGAA
>NZ_SFBY01000171.1:0-14724 GCF_007095505.1 Microcystis sp. M_QC_C_20170808_M3Col | reverse complement strand
ACCTCCAAGCCGTTCGATAACTTATTCCTGTTTTTTTTGCCTAGTCTGATAGTTTCGTGTTCACATATTACCATGGCTGGCTATATCTGACTATATTTGTATTGAAACTTTACAATACCTAGTTCTGCTCAATAAGGCGGCGAAAGGTCAAAGGATCTTATCAATTTGGCAGTTTAGCGAGCGGGACGGTAGTTTTTAGGGAGAAGCGGCAAAATTATCAAATAACCGCGAAAGCAAGGAAACGATCAAACCGCCAGAAAAGGAAATTATCGCCACGCTCGCCTCGTTAGCAAGATAACGCGATAAAAAACTGCCTTGAATTTGGGCGATCGGTAGTCGCGGATTTAACCCCACTTGGATGCTGTTGGTATTGCCGGAAACGCTCACTTCTAAACCTTGTGATGCTTCGGTAAATTGAATTTTTGGGGAAAGAAAAAGAAAATAGATAAGCCTATTGCGATGACACCCATCAAACTATCAGGTTCGGGAATGGTTGCTGCTGTAGCAACAGAAACCGGAGCCTGATTAGGAGAAAAAAGCGCAAAGGTACGGGTTGCATCAATAGCGATTCCATATATATCGGGATTAATATTGGAATTGATCGTGCAAGCGCACATTCCTCCGTTTTGATACATTTGCTCCAATAATTCTTGCCATTTACGACCTTCATAATACGATAGATAATTTCCCCGGACAGCGCCAAACAAATCAGAAGGATAAGTAAAATTGCCTTGGCTATCAATGACTATGACACCCAAGAAGGCAGATTGTTGCGGAATAACATAATCCCGCGTGTTTTGCGTCTCTCCCAAGGCAATTAAAGCGGGATAAGTCGTTGTTAAGACATTATCAATGGCATTCCGTGCCGCTTCCGCACCCTGAGCATTTAGCCAAAAGGTGGGTTGAAGATTTAAATTAGAAGGATTGCCGAATAAATTGCTAAAAGTATCCTGAACAAAATTAACATTGTAGGAAGAATTATCGACGACTAGATCCTTAATGCCGATGATATTTCCCTGGGCGTTAAACTGAACATTAGCCGCTTTAGCTGAGGGGAGCGCAAAGCTGAAAACTGAAGCTAAAATCGTTAAACCGAGGATTTTGGTCTGTTTAAACATGATTCTTTCTGTGATCCGGATAGTTAAATTAATCCATCTGTTATAGCACAAAATATTCCCAGAACATTTGGCTATTAGACTTCTGGCAAAAGTAAGCTCTTGAGCTGCTATCAGATCAGA
Organism: Microcystis sp. M_QC_C_20170808_M3Col; assembly: GCF_007095505.1. Taxonomy (NCBI): domain Bacteria; kingdom Bacillati; phylum Cyanobacteriota; class Cyanophyceae; order Chroococcales; family Microcystaceae; genus Microcystis; species Microcystis sp. M_QC_C_20170808_M3Col. Next base: position 13,486 of record NZ_SFBY01000171.1, on the reverse strand, counting down.
ATATCTAAAATACCAGATAAATTTGACATAATCAGAGGTTATACAGATATTGTAGTCGTCTGTTGTCTTTTTTCTTCTCCTAGTCTCCTGTCTCCCGAAAACGAAAACTTTTTACCTCACCATTAAGCAGCTTATCCATCTGCCAACCTAACTGAGTTGGCTGCTGATAAACCTTTTTTAAAGTGTTAATATCCCGGCTAGAAATCGGGGGAACATCTCTAGTTTGAGCGAAATACATCACATCCGTTACTCATCTTAACAATCCCCAAATGCGACAAAACGAAGTGATTTTGAGATGGATTCATCAAACTATCCTAGAAAGCTGAAGATGTATCTGGACTTAAAGATAATTTTCCTCACCGGCTAAACGTAAAACCTCAAGATAAAGACTTGAAGCAATTCTAAACTTAGCTTGACCTATTAAATTATCCATAACAGGTTTAATTTCAAAAATCAAACCTTTGCTTTTTGCTTCTAATAAAACGCCTAACAAACCAGTAATATTTAATCCTTCAGTCAGAGCAATTTTTCTACCCAATTGCTCATCAATAATCAACAACTCTGCATCCAATTCAAGAGCAATTGCTATTGCCTCAGCTTCCCCGCTATCTAAATTTTGTCCTTGCAAATGCTGAACTTTTCTCCAGTTAGTTACTGGACAAACAGTGATCCAATCTTGAGAAGGAATTGAACCTGCTTGCGGATAGATAGTTCCTACTTTTGCAATTTCATTAGCGACAGCATTAGGAATGGTAATTCTTCCATAAACCTCTCGAATGAGCATTAATTTATTAATAGCAGCTAGATTGGTTAGAGGCGAAGTATTACAAACAATTTTCATAATCTACCCAATCGTTTGAGAGTGTTTACATCTTCGTGCAAATCCTCAATATCGTAATGAATATACATATCTTTACTAGCTAGAAGATGTTGAAATTCAATTAAATTGATTCCCAATAGATTGCTTGCCTTACCTATACTAATTCGCTTTTTCTCATACAACATCAAGACAACTTCTTGCAATAGTTCCTCTTCTGACAAACCAGAAGCTTGAAAAATCTCATCAGGAATGACAACGCTCATAATTAGGACAGATTAATTTGATTTATCTTTCTCCTTCTATTATAGTGCCGCTAAGTCCTCTGGTATTGCGCCCAAACCTTTGCAGACATGACAGACATAAACCAATATCCTCAGCGCGATTCAAGCTTGGCTAGAGGAAATAGAGGTTTAAGCGATGGTTAACCTTCTCTATCTCAGTCGGTTATACTAACTATATCTATAACTTATAGCAGAACCGACTGAAGAGCAATATTTACCTATTCAGGTATTAGATACCCTAGCTTATCCATCTGCCAACCTAACTTAGTTGGCTGCTGATAAACCTTTTTTAAAGTGTTAATATCCCGGCTAGAAATCGGGGCAATATCTCTAGTTTGAGCGAAATACATCACGTCCGTCTCCAGGGGACTATGACCCCAAATTCCCAAAGCGTGACCTAATTCGTGACGCACTGCCGCTAAAGCCGACTGAGCGGCTAAATTGGGACTAATCTGGATACTCATCCGATGAGTTAAGCGATTTTCCTTGACAAAAATCTCGTATTGTGTTATGGCAGAACGCACCCGGGGCAGTTCTAACTTACCGGTTTCGGGATTAAAACGGACTCCCGAAGGCGGTAACTCCTGTTTAATGAGGATATCGGCCAATTCTGCCCGATTAACCAACTCGATCGGCAAATACTGCCCCCATTCAGCGATCGCCTGTTGTACCAAACTCAGCCAAGAACTGCGATCGCTTTGAACGTAAATCTTCACGGGAAATTGCGACCAAATCAACGCCCCCACGGGACTGATTTCCACAGCATCAAAATAATCCCCGGGTTGGTTTTGCTCTTGCCATTGGGCTAAATTAGCGGGTAAAGGATGGGTTTTTAACTCCGGTAGCGATCGACTGTCGGCGATCAAAGAATAGGAAAACAGCAAAAGACTCGCCAAGGCTGCGAGTCCTAGAAAAGAGAACCGACCTCTCAGCATTTAGCGATTTAACCAGCCGGCGCTCAGTACAATAGTTAGGGTGATAAATACCGTCCCCAACGCCCAAGTCACCTGATTTAAGGTTTTTTCCGCTGTTTTTGCGCTGGTAAAAATCTGTGATTGACCGCCAATACCGCCAATACCATCCCCTTTGGGACTGTGTAATAACACCAAAATCGCCAGAAAGGCCGCCGCCAGCGCCCAAATAATCTGTACTACCAGCACCACTGTCATGATCATTACTCTCTATTTTCCATTACAAAGTATAGCAGATGATCAGTTATCAGTTATCAGTTATCAGTTATCAGTTATCAGTTATCAGTTATCAGTTATCAGTTATCAGTTATCAGTTATCAGATGTAAGTTTTAAATTTTTATGGCTCTCTCGGAAATTGGCTGAAAAATGTTCATTATCTTACATTCAAAGATGCCCTACGCCCTTTCTTCGATAAGATTTGCTGATCACCATAACTGCAAGAGAGCGGTTTTTATTGGTCATTTTTCTGCTAATTAGCCAATTTTTTAATTATTTCCACTGATGACTGATTACTGATTACTGATCACTGTTAAAGCGAGATTCGGACGGGAGTGCGACTGGCTTTAATTTCCACCTCGGCCGGTTTAATCAGCGATCGCCCAGTCATTTCTACTGGGACGGGAATTTGGAGAATTTCGAGGATAGTGGGGGCAATATCGGCTAAACGACCATCATCCCGCAGCTGCACATCGCCACCGTGGCCCGGTATTTTTCTCCCTTCCCCTTCAATTAAAATTAAAGGAACGGGATTAGTCGTGTGGGCGGTCCAAGGATTACCCGACTCATCCACCATCGTTTCGGCGTTACCGTGGTCCGCGGTGATTAACACTGTTCCCCCCAATTTATTGATGCTACTTAACAACTTAGCCAAGCATAGATCCACCGTTTCCACTGCTTTCATGGCCGCGTCTAAAATGCCCGTATGACCCACCATATCGGGGTTAGCGTAATTGACCACCACGAGACTATAGATCCCCTGTTCAATCGCCGCAGAGACCGCTGCTGTCACCGCGGCTGCCGACATGGCCGGAGCTTGGTCATAGGTGGCGACTTTCGGACTAGGAATTAATTCGCGCACTTCTCCCTCAAAAGGTTTTTCTAACCCCCCATTAAAAAAGTAGGTGACGTGGGGATATTTTTCGGTTTCTGCACAACGAAATTGTTTTAATCCCTGTTGAGCGATCACCTGTCCTAAGATATTATTTAAATTCTGGGGAGCAAAGGCCACATCTACCGGTAATTTCGGATCGTATTGGGTGAAAGTGACAAAACTAAGCGGAGAAATTAAATCTCGATCGAAATCTTCAAAATCGGGCATAGTCAGGGCATAACATAACTGTCTAGCTCGATCGGGACGGAAATTATAGAATATCACCCCATCGCCCGCTTCGATCGCCCCCGGTGCAATCCTAGTGGGGGGAATAAATTCATCGGTAATATTTTGGTCATAAAATGCTTGTAATACTTCCGTGATCGATCGCCCGTCAATACCTTGATCACTGGTCATAACGTTATAAGCTTTTTCGACCCGATCCCAACGGTGATCCCGATCCATGGCATAATAACGCCCACTGAGAGTCACCATGCGACCGAGACTGATTTTATTAATATGTTCTTGAATCCGTTTAATAGCGAGCATCCCGTCGGTGACATTGGTATCGCGACCATCGGTGATGACATGAATGCAGACATCGCTAATCCCTTGCACTTTCGCTAAGTCTAATAATCCCAGTAAGTGAGCGAGATGGGAATGGACTCCCCCCTCAGAACATAAACCAATTAGGTGTAATTTGCTTTTTTTGGGGCGAATCTCCCCGCAGAGTTTTAATAAAGCCTGATTTTGTTGAATCGAACCATCTTCGATCGCATCGGAAATTCGTACTAATTCTTGTGGTACAACTCGCCCCGCTCCGATATTCAGGTGGCCAACTTCCGAGTTGCCCATCTGTCCTTCTGGTAGGCCTACATCCTTAGCGGAGGTGCGGATTAAGGTGTGGGGATACACTTCCCAGAGACTATCCATAATCGGGGTTTTCGCCATTGCGATCGCATTATCGGACCTTTGCGGGCGATAACCCCAACCATCAAGGATAACCAGCACGACTGGGGATATAGGTGCGTGGGTCATGATATACAGTCCTAAATCAAGAGTGGATTTCCATGCACTAAGATAATATCATCGAAACTTCCATTGATCACCGATGTGGAGGCGATCGACCCCCTAATGTCAGCAAATGATGGGGTAGTGAGGTAGTGGGGTGTTAGGTGTTAGGTGTTGGGGTAGTGGGGGGGTGGGGAATTTAGCTGAAATCTCCCCATCTCCCCAAATCCCCATCTCCCCAAATCCCCATCTCCCCAAATCCCCTAACTGATCACCGCTCACTGAATAATTATGTCTCAAAAAAACGAAACAACTGCTTTAATAATCGCTCTTTTAGCCACTGCGAGCATTTTAGGTGGGGGTTACTTCTGGCTGCAAAGTCAATGTGCCGCGGGTCAAGAATTCTTTCTCTGTGGCAGCGGCAAAAGTCCGCAAAAACCCCCAACATCGGGAAGCACCTCCTCTCCCTTACCTCCTCCCCCCTCACCCCAGGGAGTGGTCAGTTTTGCCCCACCGACTTCTATTCCCAGTGGCACGACAATTCGCATTAACGGCGCTACCAGTATGGTACAGATTAATCAAGCCTTAAAAGCCGCTTTAACTGCCAAATTTCAGGGGGTAGAGGTCTTGACAAATGCTCAAGGATCTGATATAGGATTAGAGGAAGTGGCCCGGGGGGCGATCGATATTGCGGCGGTGTCACGACCTTTAACCGAGTCGGAACGCTCTCAGGGACTGGCTTCTAGTCCGATCTTTCGAGATGCAATCGCTATTGTGGTGGGAGTAAAAAACCCCTTTGCGGGAGGGTTAACCACTGCCCAAGTTAAAGATATTTTTACCGGAAAAATCACTTCTTGGTCGGAGGTGGGCGGTTCTACTGCTACTATTCAAGTGATTAATCGTCCTCCCATTAGTGGCACTTATCAAAGTTTTCGTCAGGAAGTGCTGCAAGGGGCAGAATTTGGTACAGGAACTAATTTTCAAATGATGGTGAGGGATGCCACCACCCCAATTTTGCGAGTTTTGGGACTGAATGGCATTAGTTACGCCACCTATAGCCAAATCGCCAACCAAAAAACCGTCAGGGCGATCGCTATTGAGGGAATTTTACCCAGTGAACCTAATTATCCCTGGCAGCGTACCCTTTACTACGTTTACAAAGAACCTGCTAGTGAAGCGGTCAAAGCTTTTATGGGTTTTGTGACCTCTAGTGGTGGTCAAGAAGCGATTTTTCGGGCCAATGAAGACCTACAAAAGTAGTTAGCGAGAATGTCCGAAAATCTGAGAAATTTTACCTAAAATGTCGGATGAATGCCCCCGCTACATTTTTCGACAGTATAAAGACTAGACACCTCCAATTCTAATTAGCTAGAATTGCCCCAAGGCCTGCTAATTGTTATTGTGAGATTATGGCTGGGAGACAAAAAACCCCTACTTATACTCTTTGGGACACAGAGAGTCTGCCTCGGTGATAGGAAACTATTACGCCAGTTAGTGCCTTCTTTAGGGAAGAGCAAAACCTGCGGAGGCTGAGTAAGACCAAAGCTAAGGAACCACTTGGCGGAGGCATTGGCCGATGAAAGAGGAAGCCCTCGCTTTTAGCGACGAGTATGTCACTATTACCAGACTAATTGAAGGTGAAGAATTAAGCTATGAACAAAAATCGTCTGAATGAGATTGAGTCCCATCTTAAACTGCTTTATGAACAAAGAAGGGAGACGGAAGAGGCTATTATTACGGCTCCAGCAGGTGGTAAAACAATCCTGAAACAGCAACTTCGGTTACAAATTCTTAAACCCATTCGAGATTATGAACAGGAATATTGGCAAATTATCGCTGGTCAGTCTAATTTAGTTAAAATCTCAGAAGCAGACGCAGAAGTTGTTATCGCCGAATTTGTGGAAGGAGTCGGACAACTTCGGGGAGAAAATGCAGAAGTTATAGAATATTTGCAAAAAATCCTCGCTAAAGTCGAAGAACCCGGTCCAACAGCCGCCGCTAAACTTAAAGCGGTTGTTTCTTCGATTCCTCCTTTTGTGGGAATTTCCTACGAGGCTGAGTTGGACACGGAAAATTTCTTAAATCGCTATTTTCCTACTTTTATGAAGGCAGTGCAACGCCTAAAAAAGTAATAGGGCAGGATGTCTCATCAGCCCAACAAAAAGAAACTCCTCAAAATATTTCATCAAAAACAATTCTGGTATTAGCGTCTAGTCCAGCGGATGAAGCAAGATTACGGCTAGATCAAGAGGACAGACCTGAACCACAAGAAGGTTACGAACAGCTTTCAATTTTATTAGCTGAGAAAAAATGGAAAGAAGCAGATTGGGAAACAATGCAGATTCTGCTTCGTATTGCCGAGAGAACTGAACAAGGTTGGCTACTAAGTATTGACGAAATTCCCTCTGAAGACATCAGAAAAATAGATCTTCTCTGGTTAGATGCCAGCAAAGGTAAATTTGGTTATAGTGTACAAAAGAATATCTGGCTGAATGTTCAAGGTGAAATTGGTGTGTTTGATGCTTTAGTATTTTATAAATTTGCTAAACAAGTAAGTTGGCAAGTCAATGATCAGTTGCGAATGAACTATGATGATTTTGACTTTTCTTTAAATGCCCCTGACGGTCATTTACCTACATTTAGATTTCCTTCCGATACTGATCAGTTAGGAACATGGCTGGATGCTTTCAAAGATTTTTTACCTCGCTTATAAATTTACCTTCTAAAATAGCAAAAGGAGACAAAATCAATGGTTTTTATTAATATCAAAGAAGATGAAGTAGGCATTGTTTATAAACGATTTGGTCGTCCCTTGCCTGCGGGTCGTCGAGTTGCTCTCAATGGAGAAAGTGGTTTACAAGCGGAGGTGCTTACCCCTGGACGGCATTTGAGTTTGCCTAATGTGGAAATTCGCATTGCTAAGGCAATTGTGATTGCTTCTGATGAGGTGGGATTAGTGGATGCAAAAGACGGGGCAAGCTTGCCTCCAGGAGAAAACTTTGGAAAAGTCGTCGAGTGTAAGGATTTTCAAGATGCTAGGGTATTTATCCATAATGGTGGACAAAAAGGAAAACAACGAGCCATTTTGACTAATGGTACTTATTATATTAATACTGAGCTATTCTCTGTTGAGATTGTTAACGTTATTCGTATCCGTGAAGATGAAGTAGGACTCGTGGAAGCGAGGGATGGTAAACCTCTACCGCCAGGTCAAGCCTTTGCCAAGTTTGTAGAATGCAATAATTTTCAAAATGCCCAAGCTTTTTGGGACAATGGTGGTCAAAGCGGTAAACAAATGGCAATTTTAACCGCCAATACCTATCAGATTAATACCAATATCTTTAAAGTAAAAAATGTAAAATGTATTCGCATTGCGGAGGATCAAGTAGGATTGGTTCGGGCTACCTTTGGCAAGCCGTTGCCTCCAAATCGAACTTTTGGTAAGGTTGTTGAATGCAATAATTTTCAAGATGCTCAAGCTTTTATCAATAGTGGCGGAGAAAGTGGTAAACAATTAGCCTTTTTAACACCTGGAACCTATCAAATTAATACCGATTTGTTTGAAATTAAAATTGATTCAGTCACTAAAGTTCCCCAAGGAGAAATTGGCTTAGTTGTGGCTAATGATGGAGCAACCCGCCCCGAAGATAGGAATTTAGGTAAAGTTGTTGAATGCCAAAATTTTGAAGATGCTGAAGCTTTTATTAAAAATGGTGGTGAAAGTGGCAAACAGTTGGCAGTTCTACCTGCGAGGACTTATCAGATCAACACTGACTTGTTTACTGTTATTACTTCTGCTAATGCCACTCAGTACAATGTAAACCCTGAAGAATTAAAGGTTTATACTGTGGCCAAAGACAAAATCGGTATTGTTACTACACTTGAAGGAAAAACTCTTCCTGAAGGTGTAATTGCTGGGGATACAATTAAAGGTCATGATAATTTTCAGAAACCTCAAAAATTTATCGAAGCTGGGGGCTATAAAGGCTTACAGGAAGAATTTTTACAGGAAGGTTCCTGGATTCTCAATCCCTGGTTTGTTTGTGTTGAGCAAGTACCATTGATTGAAATTCTTGCCGAGCAAGTCGGGGTGATTATTTCTTATGTCGGCAAAGATAACGAGTCAGAAAATGATGATCGGCTTTCAAAAGAAGGAGAAAAAGGCGTACAGCGCAAGCCCCTTCTACCAAGTAAGTATCCGATAAACAGAAGAATTCAAAGTGTTCATGTTGTTCCGACAAACGAGATTATCCTAGAGTGGTCTAAAGCGGAAGGAAAAGATGCGGATAATTATGATAAAATCCTTGAGCCATTACAACTTCGATCAAAAGATGGTTTTGTTTTTCAGTTGCAATTAACTCAGACTATCTGCATAGCAGCAAAAGATGCTCCACAAATGATTCTCAAAGTCGGTACTCAAGCAATTGATCCTTTGAGCCTAGAGTATTCTAATGCTCTTGATAATATTACTGATAAGAAATCTGTTAAATCTCCTGCTATCAGAAATTTAGTCGGTAGAGTTTTAGCCCCTTTAGTGAATTCTTATTTTCAGAATGCCGCTCAGTATTTTGAGGCTCTTGATTTTTTTAGTAAGCGAAGCGCTATTCAAAAGCATGCAGCAGATTTTATTAAAAAGGCACTTAATGATTATGGCGTACAGTCAATCCAGACTTTGATTACAGACATTGATTTGCCTGATGAATTGGAGGAGCTATTAAGAGAGCGTCAAATTCTGAAACAACAAGCCGAAAACTATAAACGACAAGAGTTAACTGAACAAGCCCGTCAGTCTCTCATCAAACAGCAAGAGGAAAACAAAGCTCAAATCAAAATAGTTGAGGCTCAAAGTAATTTAGAGGTAGCAACTCTTAATGCTAAAGCTAAACTTGAGGAATCAAAAGCAGATGCACAAATTCAACAAGAAAAAGATGAGCTTGAGTTAAAGCGGATGCGGGCAGAATCTGACATGAAAACCGAAGACGAGAAAATTGAGTCTGGTATTCGTATGGAAGAGTTTCGTCAAAGAGTTCAGGTTCTTAGTCCTGCGATTTATGCTCAGTTAGAATCAGAAGGGAAATGGGCTGAGGCATACGCTAACACCCAAATTAAACTTCCAGAAGTGTTCATTGGTGGTAGTAGCGGTGGTGGTAATACTTCTGGTGGTGGAGGGATTGTTGAAGCCAGTGCTATGCAGATGGCGTTCCTAGAAATCTTAAGGGACTCGGCGAAATCAAAAAGACAAAATGATCAAATTAATATGTCACGAGAATATGAAATTCTCCCCCCTTCTGAAAATGATTAAATTCAGAGAGCGTTAATTCCTTTATTTTTGCTCTGAATTAAGAGGCATAACCATTAACTAAGGTAATCAAGTGCTAACTAAAACACGACTCAATTCTGTACAAAAATTTTTAATCTGGTCTGCGGGTGCAGACCAAGAAGTTTTGTCTCAAGAAAGTTGTCGCACAGAAAGGTATAAATATGAGTCTATCGGCACAACCGTTATTCTCACGGCAATAATGGCTTTTTGTTCAGGAGGCTATGCACTTTTTACGGTTTTTGGCTCTTTAACAATTTCAATTTCTTTGGGTTTTATTTGGGGTAGCATAATTTTTAACTTAGATCGCTTTTTTATACTTACAGCTAGTCAAAATAAGTCTTCATCAAAACTACAATTTTGGGTAGGAGCCGTCACTCGCTTAAGCATAGCGATTCTTTTAGGTTTTATCGTTGCTAAACCTCTAGAGTTAAGATTGTTTGAGAGTGAAATCAATCAAAAAATTAGCCAACAAAGAAGAGAAAGAGAAAGAGAAGAAAGCAGAAAAGATCAAGATACTCCAGATGTCAAAAGGATCAATAAAATAAATGAAGAGATTGACAATCTCACAAGAGAAAAAAATCAAGCTTCAGACGCTTTACAAAAAGCTCGTATAGATGCGATAGAAGAAATAGAAGGTAAAGGTGTGACAGGTAAAGCCGGTGTCGGCACTATTGCAAAAGAAAGACAAAAAAATGTAGAAACAATAGAAAAAAGTGTTACTTTTTTGGATAATATAATCCAAGATTTACTCAAGGAAAAAAATAGTTTAATCAAAAAACAACAATCAAGTTTGAGTATCAAGACACCGCAGAAAAAGGAATGGCAAGAAGGAAGTCTTTTAGATCGTATCTCAGCCCTAGAAGCATTATCGAAAGATGATCCTGCTATTGCTATTACAAATAAATTAATTACTCTGTTATTAATTATTATTGAAATTGCTCCAGTTTTGGTAAAAATCTTGTCGAAAGAAGGTCTTTATGAAAAACTGCTTGAGAAAGAAACTATCGATAGAATGAATCAAGAAAATCTTGGCAAAATGGCAGAAAAAGAACTCTCAAAAATGAAAGAACTAAAAAATTTTCAGCTAAATATTGAAGCTTTAATAATTGAATATATCCGACTTAGAGAAAGAAATAAAGAAAAAATCGAAGATATACAAATGAATAAAGCAAAAAATATTTATCAGCAACATGATGAAGAAACTGCTAACTTTGTTAAGTTATGTAGAGAGCGAGTAACTAATTATGAAGATTTAGTAGATTAAACTTTATCTTAAGATAAAGATAATGATATTTTTAAAGATCAATAATAATCTCTAGAATTGCGATCCCTATGATTTTGAAATAGTGATTGCATTTTTTTATAAGTAGGGAGGCACAATTATTTGTAGGATGGGTTAGCGGTAGCGTAACCCATGCGGGTGTTGGGTTTCATGCTTCAACCCAACCTACGTTCATATTTAATTCCACCCACCTACTTAGGGTTTGCGGCAAAAAGTTTTTCCTGGGAGTAGGGTGTGGGGTGTGGGGTGTGGGGTTTTACCAGTTTTGAGGTGGCCAATTACCTAATTTTCAGGGAAAAAGTACCTCAATTTTCCCCCTGATCACTCCCAGGCCTGGTACTTTTTGATTGACAAAAAGTCTAAAAGTCTTACCCAACAAGGTTGTTAGATTTTTTCAGCCAACCCTAATTATAGATTCTTCTTCCTCTCAAACGGTTACTCAACCCTCTATTACTGCTGCCCCATCCCCTCAACATCAACGTCTTCTAGTCCACTGAGAAGTACCCTTATCTCCTCAACCACTGGCGTGGACTATACAACGCTACGAGAACTCCTACAACAAAAGAAATGGAAAGAGGCGGATCAAAAAACCTGGTATTTAATACTGGCGGCCGCTAAACGAGAAAAAGAAGGATGGATAGACAGCAAATCCGCCGAGAAGTTTTCCTGTGAGGATTTGCGAATGATCGATCGAGAGTGGTTAGCGGCTTCCGGTGGCCAGTTTGGCTTTTCCGTACAATTGGCTATCTACAAGCAGACAGGCAACCCGATCGGCGACTATAATGAGCAAGCCTACGCTCGTTTTGGGGACGCAGTCGGCTGGCGAGTCAACGGAAAATGGAAAACTTATTCAGATTTAACATGGAGTACAAACGCACCATCATCAGCACCCAAAGGACACCTGCCAACATGGGTGTGTTATGTGGAAGATGGGCAGAGGTTTTGTGTATCTCTCCTCTCGCGTTGCGGCTTGTGAATTGTAGCATATAAAGCGTTTCGCAGTTTTTTCAAACTCCGATCCTACATCGTTTCCACACGAGGTTATCAGGGGTTCAGCGATTCGATACCTGTCACCGTCACCCCAGGAGGGTAAATGCCATTTTCCCCTACATAATCTATGGTTTATAATTACGATAGATATTAACCAGCGCAAGTTAGGAGTAAATACTTGTCAAAAAAGAAATTTCGTAAATCTGTTGAAAGCATTCGTGATCAAATTCTGAACCATCATCAAAAAATTGCCAATGAGAAACAAAAAGAATCCCCCGATAAAAACTTAATTAATTACTGGGAAAGAGAAATTAAAGGTTTAGAAAAAAGTTTATCTAGAGCATAAAAGCGATTAAACAGAGGAAAATAAGCAATGATTTCAAACACTGAAAAACCCTTGAAAGTCAACTCTACCTTGGCCACTCTATTATCTGAATTAGGTGAAGAATGCGAGGCGGTTTTATTCTTACTAAGTCAGCTTAAATTACCAAGCCTAACTGATGACCAAAAAGGGGATATTTTGGCAGAATTAATAGGCTCAATTACTCACTTGCACGTTCATACCGAAAATTTATCTGATTTAATTGGGGATGAAATTTTAGCTTTGCCAGATGATCAATAATGTTATGATGATTCTTTGTTCTCTGGTTCAGTAGTAGTAGTAGGTTGGGTTGAGGCACGAAACCCAACACAAAGCCTATAATTGTTGGGTTTCACTCTGTTCAACCCAACCTACACAACTTATCAAGTCAAACAAATTCGTAATCTAATTTTAAAATATAAATTAGGAGGGAAAGATGAAAATTCGCTATGAATTAATTATTTATTGGAGTGAGGAAGATCGAGCTTTTATTGTTGAAGTTCCAGAATTAGCAGGATGTATGGCAGATGGAGAAACCTATCAAGAAGCTGTACAAAATGCTGAACTTGTTATTCAAGAATGGATTGAAACTGCAAAACAACTAGAACGAGTCATTCCTGAACCAAAAGGACGACTATTATTTACCTAATGATGAAGTTTCTCTCGCTGCGACTTGTAAGTTATAGCATATAAAGTGTTTCGGAGTTTTTTCAAACTGCGACATTTGAGGTTTTCTTACGAAATTATTAGGGTTTTTGCGATTGTGATAATATTAATGTTATAATGATGCAGAAAAGCAAATATTGTATATACAAAAAATGAAATACCAAATTGCTATTTATCGGTCTGAAGAAGGGATAAGCGTTTGCGTACCTGCTTTACCTGGTTGTTGGTCTGAGGGTGATACAGAAGAAGAAGCAGTCCTTAATATTCAAGATGCTATTGAGGATTATTTAGCAGCATTAAAAGATAGATTGCATGGTGTCGAAATAAGAGAAATTGAAGTAACTGCTAATAAGTTTTGATATGCCTAAACTTGCTGGTATCAATCATCTTAAAGCAGTACGCGCTTTAGAAAAAGCGGGATTTAACATAATACGTCAGAGTAAACATATCGTGATGAGTGATGGAATACGTCAAGTAACCATTCCTCGAAATAACCCCATCAAAGCTTTTACAATGGGTGGGATAATTCAAGATGCTGGTTTAACTATTGAAGAGTTCCGTAAATTACTCTAAATAGGGTCTGCTGAAAAAGTTTTTCGGTGGGGGTAGGAGTCAGGAGTCAGGAGTCAGGAGTCAGGAGTTTCAGGCTTTGTTGCCCTTGTTTTTTGTACCAAGCGATGTACTACAAGAAGG
>NZ_SFBY01000170.1:0-3137 GCF_007095505.1 Microcystis sp. M_QC_C_20170808_M3Col | reverse complement strand
TAAGACCAGAACAGAGTAAAACTGTTAAGGCAGGTGCGGAACCCCGCAAGGGAAAGAAGCAGAAACCTAAATCGTGAGGTTTGGGAATCACCGTCCGTTTACGGCGGTGAGGATGTCAAAGAAACACAGTGCAAACCTGGTTGTGTAAATATCTTGAGGAAGGCAACGAAAAGAACTTGATAGATTCCATTTGGTATCTTTCCCAAAATCCTTACCCAGTATGGATTAGAGCGAATTAGCCAAAATACCTGTAATTCTTACCCGTGAAGCGTCACAAGAGAGATACCAAATAGGTTCTATACAAAGCGGGAAGAGCCTAATTATTAATTAAACCGCTCCCTGCCGTTTAGCACCTTTCCCTATGCTACTATTCCACTTCCATCGGTCTAATACCCCCTAAATGAAACTTAATAGCGCACCGTGCGGTTTAATCTCCTCAGCAAATTAGGTTATACTTCATCTTTACGAGAAAGACCTTAACTTTGCTTAGGTTTGAGTGGATTGGCGAGCATCCAGACGGGAGTTTATTAGCTTGGGTAATAGCAATCCGGATTTCGCTTTGTAAGCGTCAAATTCAGGATAGCGGGAGAGGGAGCGGTCTTTTTTAAGCATATTGGGAATGAAGACCCCGGCGACGAATCCCCCCAAAATCAGAAAAGGGAGCCAATGTTGGGCTAACAGGGCAAAACTCAGATAAATTAAAATCTCTCCTAAATAGTTGGGATTGCGACTACGACTAAAGAAACCTTCGGTGATCAATCCTTCTCTATATTTAAGGGTAAAATACTTTTGGGCATCGCTACCGTAATGGAGAAATACCCCCATAATATTGATCGCTATCGCCACGGATATTAAAGGAGCGGCGGCCGTGACCTTCCCGCTAACAATAATAAAAGGGGCAACCCAATATAAACCGAGAACGATAAAGGTAAATATTCCCATAGCCAACGGTATTTCTTTTTCCCATTGTTGATCCGGATATAATCTATCCTTGATCAACCACATAAGACCGTAAGTTCCGTGCAGGGCAAGGTATATCCAAGCGACTGGGGTAAAATTATTATAAAAAGCCATTAAGCCCAATATAATTAGAAAACTCAGAAATTTATGCCAATTAATCGCGTGTTTTATCTTCATTTTCTTCAAAGTAGAAATCAATCCTGTTGATCGAGTGCTAAACAATTATAACTACTAACGTTTCAATCCGGTCTTTGACATCGCTTGAGAATAAAAAAGAAAGGTCGGGGAAAGTTGTTAAAATCCATAATTACTGGCACGGTATTGTCCTCTAATTTCCGAAAAGAGTCATTAATCGGTAAATAATCCTAGATCAACAGCACAAGCTTCCAATCTGGTCTGTCAGGTTAACGGCGATCGCCGTTTTGTCGGTTGGGTTAAGACCACACTACCCAACACCAAAGACTGGCGGATTGTCATATAACACACTTTCCACCCCAGCACTGTATTTAAAAATACAATTTAATACAATCTTTATATTTTTCTCATGCCAAGGTTCTACCTTGGCATGAGAAAAGGGAGGATATTCCTCCCTTCCCTGATCGGTTACACAGGAGCTAGAACCTCTGGAAATGCGTTGCAAGGGAGACCCTTGCAACGCGGTAGAAACGAGAAGAACCACTTACTTATTAATTTTCCACAAAAGTAAACTTACCATTTTTACCATCGGCATCCATTTTAATTTGTGCCACGGAGAATTTATCCTGAATGATTTCCCCTTCTGGAGTAAAAGCAATATCTCCCAGGACAGTGACATACTTACCCGCTAAAATTTCCTGATTTAATTGTTGGCGAATTTGTGCGAGGGAAAGTGTACTGAGTTTATTTTTATCATCTACCCGTTTTAAGGCCTCGACAAAAACTTGAATTCCCGTAAAAGCTTGAGCGGTAAATTGGGGCGGTGCTTTTTTATTTTCTGCTGTATAAGCGGCGACAAAATCCCGATTAATAGGATTATCTAATTCCGGGTTATAAGCTTGAGCAATGATAATGCCATCACATTGAGCTTGACAAACCGGGAAAATATTAGAAGTATTTAAACCATTACCACCAATAATTAACCCCTGATAGCCTAATTGTCGCAACTGTTTGACCAAATTGCCCCCGTCAGCAACCAAACCAGAAATAACCACTAAATCCGGTTTAATATTAATAGCGGCGGTGGCTTGGTTTTGAAAATCTGTATCGGTGGTTTGGAATTTCTGCACGGTGACAATATCAAGATTTAAACTCTTCAGGGTTTCTTGAAAAGTTTCCGTTTCCGATTTACTAAAAGCATCATTTTGGGCAAAAAAGACAGCCACTTTTTTAATCTTGGGATCGATTTTTAAAGCGGTTTTAACCGCATTGGGAGCGACCACAGCCACAGGAGCAGACACCCTACCCACATATTCACCGATCTGGGGGATACCTTTAGCGGTGTTAGACGGACCGAGAATAGGAACTTTGGCTCGATCGGCGATCGGACTAGCGGCAAAAGCTTGTTGGGATAGGGACGGACCGAGAATACCCACCACCTTATCTTGAGTGATCAGGGTATTGATGGCGTTGATCGCTCCCGGTTCATCCCCAGCCACATCCTGGATAATAACTTTAATCGGTGTTCCATTGACTCCGCCCTTTTTATTAAAATATGTTTCAGCCATCTTGACACCGATCACCTGTTCCTGTCCCAATAGGGCGAGATTGCTGGTTTGAGCCAAAGCTGCACCGATGGGAATAGCAGCAGTGGCGGCGTTTTCTGCGGGACTGGGGTTAGTTTGACCAGTGGGAGTGCCGGAATTACAGGCCACCACTAGACCAAAAGTGACTAGGGATAAGATTAAGGGGATTAATAAACGTTTTCTGAGCATCTTAACTCTCCAGGAGGCTGATATTGTTGATGACACTATTATTTCGCTAATCGGGTTGATTTCAGCGAAATTCTCGACGCAATCGGACCGGATTCTGCTCCCTTAGCGCCCTTTCTTTCCCCTAATTTTGTTGATTAACCTCCCCGTCTCATAGTTAGTAAAAGTATAGTCAAATATAGACAGACTGAATTCCATTTCAGAAATTCCCTTCACTTTTACTTCGAGAGATTGATTCTCCTTGGGTGAACTACGCACCTCTCTATCCCA
>NZ_SFBY01000017.1:0-8719 GCF_007095505.1 Microcystis sp. M_QC_C_20170808_M3Col | reverse complement strand
GTTCAAGGGTTCAACTCAATCGAGCCATTCACTACCGCCCACTCAGGGGATTCAAACCAATTTCATTTTCACATAAAGCCGTCCTAAAAGGACGGGGCTTTAACCCAAAATTTTGGTAAGATGTCTGCCACGAATAAAGAAAAATGGCATAAGGTGCGTTCCCCCTCGTTGCAGCAGGGAACGCACCCGACAAAATCTGCGGATTGCAGCATATCAAGCAGGAATTGGGGATCGCGTTGCATAAATCACTTGAGCCGAAGAAAGGATTTGATTACGGCGTAGGTAGTTGCGACTGGTGGCAATGCCTTGGCGGGTAATCAGGTCAACATCTCGAGCGAAGATGGTTTTTAGCTCTGCTTCCATTTGGTCTAGGGTGCTGAATGTGGGGTGAGCTTCTGGATGAAATTCCACCATAACATCAATGTCGCTGTCGGGGCGGAAGTCTTCGCGCAGGACGGAGCCGAATAGAGCGAATTCGGTCACTTGCCAGCGATCGCAAAACTGGGCAATTTTTTCTATCGGTAGGTCCCTCGCAGTAATGGTCATGGCATTGTTACTCCCAAGGTTTCAAGTTGCCGATCTCAAAAACGTGGCCGATAGCTGATAACTGAAAGCTCTTTAAATATCTAACCTTTGGTAGATGCTATTAAGGTGATTTAGGTGCTGCTGGGGATCAAAGCAACTTTCGATCTCGTCGGGGGATAAAATAGCGGTAACTTGCTCATCTTGACTGATAAAAGCTTTAAAATTGCCGTTATCGGTGTTCCAAGCGCGATGGGCGTTTTCTTGGACGATTTTGTAGGCAGATTCCAGGCTAATTCCCTTACTCACTAAAGTTAAAAGAACTCTTTGACTGAAAATCACGCCACCGTAAACATTCATATTTCGCTCCCCTCTCCTAGAAAGGGAGAAAGGAGTAGAATGTCTGCCACGAATAAAGAAAAATGGTAGAAGGTGCGTTCCCCCTAATTGCAGCAGGGAAAGCACCCGAAAAAATCGGCGGCATCGGAGCGCTCCGATTCGGCAAAAGTAGTGGTCGCTTCGGTTCCTTAGTCAACCGCACCAAAACCTCAAGTTTGTCAAGTTTATTGCGGAGCCGTTTATATATAGATTTCTCTACACCACTTTTTTATACTAACTATTGATTAGACGACTTACCATCTCTACCATTCCATATATGTTTAAATTTTTAATCTCTTCCTGAATTTGATCGATTGAACTTTGAGAATCATCACTACAGTAAGCCAATTGAACTTTCTTTCCCTGCGGATCGGTTAATAGGGTGATCAAGTCTCGATCGCTCGACACCTGATAATCTATATAGATGCCTTGTCTATCTTTGGTGGGATTGAATTTACATAAATAATAGTTATCCTGTTTACGTTTGTCCGATGCTTGTTTAGCCAACAATTTTTCGATTAACAAACAATCGGATTCTTGATGTTGCTCGTCGTGAATATAATTTATTTTGCTTAAATCCGCTTTACTATAAGTCTTGGAAACATAAGGATAAAGCTCCGCTTTAAAATTATACTGGATAGGTAAAATAATAAATCCTTTCTCCGCTTCCTTGTTGATCGCCTTTTGAGGAATATTGGCATTATAGGGAGTTAATAGGATAGCTTGTAATTTATATTTGAGTTTCGTGGTGACATGAGCGGCAATTTCTTGTTTTAAAATATCTCTAAAAGTTGTAATTTGTTCGATACCTGTACTCGTGGAATTTTTATTAGTTCCCTTCATCTCGATAATAGTCAGCAAAAATAAACCATTTTGAATAAAAAGAGATAAATAATCAGGTCTTTTCTGGCTTTGCTCTCTAACGAGAGGATCGTCCCGGCGATCAATTTTAAATAGAATACAAACAGAATTTTCTTCTGATTTGGTAATCCGAAAGCTGACACCGCTTTCGGGTGGAGCGATCCGAGCGGGTACGGTACAGAAAATAAGCAGATTTTCTAAAAAGTTAAATTTTTGCCAATCGAGTTTATTCTTCTTCTGAGGAACATCCTTCTTCGGTTTTTTGGTTTTGTTGTCCTGCTTCATAAATTGCAAAAAACTTTTGTTGAATATCAACTGATACATCGCTGAGAGTATCCCAACGAATACCATATTCAGGGTCGTGTAAAGAAAGTAATTGATTATTTTTCATTTCATAGGCACTAACCTGTTCCATTTTAAGAAAAGCTCGGCTATCTTGCAGATAAAGCAATTTAGCTTGTTCGGCTAAAAGTTCTGGATTTTGGTGATTACCATTAACGATATTGTTAAGATGAGCCATCAAATAGGGGCTATGAGTCGTCAATAAAATTCTAACTCCTAAATTGACTAAAATCGCTAAAGATTCTAACAATTTTACCTGAGATTCTGGATGTAAGTTCATTTCAGGCTCATCGATCACCAGAAAATCCCCCGATTTTGCTCGATAGCGTAAATAGAGTAAAAGCGGGGCTAATTGTTTAATAGACGAGGAAGCATTATAAAGATCGATTTCTAAACTTCTTTTTACCGAAACTTTAATTTCTCTGCCTCCGAATTTCGTATTTTTAAAGATTGTTTTATTGTTATTTTGAATATACTTTTCAATTTGATCAGCTAATTTTTGAAAATCATTTTTGTTTTTGGCAATGGGATCGGGCTTATTTTCTAGTTCTATGTCAGTTAAAAAATCTAAAAAATCCTCTACTGGTTGAGGATAGCGAATATCTCCCTGTTCTTTCAGTAACTCTAACTGTCTATCTCGATTAATACGTCCTTGTATCAATAGATCTCTCTGATTCTCTTTAAGTAGCTTATATCTTCTATTGGCCAGCATTTTATAGGTATTTATAAAAGCGTTTCTTTCGGCGGGTAAAGGAAGTGCGTCGGAAAATGAAAATTTTACAACATTATCAACAAAATCACGAAAAAATATGTATTTATAATTATCAATTTTATCTTCTTTTTCTGGATAAAATAAAATCTCACTATTATTGTCGCTTCGCTCGATTTTCTTGATTCCAAGTGAAGCTAATGACCTGCAAGATTCAATTGTATCCGCTAAAACTTTTTCTATAGCTGTTTTAATATCATCTTCGGAAATTTCGATACTGAATTTCGTTTTTTCAAAAATTTTACCGCTAGAATCTTGGAAAAAAGATTGTAGTTTTATCCCGCTAAATTGAGATGCGGACTTTTGAACAATTTCGGATATAACATCATAAAAACGTCGGTCTATTTTTAAAGACCAATGATCGGCTTGATTTGTAAATTCTATTTTTTCTACAATTTCACGAGAAAAATAAAGGCTGTCAAGCTGATTAATCCATAACCCATAAATCGAGTAGGCGATATAAGTTTTATTAGAATTATTCGGGCCAATAATAACGGTTAGAGGCCGAAGATCCACTTCTGCCTCTTTAATACTACCTAAATTCCAGAGTTTGATTTTCATCGTAAAAACGAACACTCCGAATACAGACCCTTATTTTACCCGATTCGTACTCGCTTGCGCCGATTCTTTAGTTTTATCTTCAAACGCGACCATGATCGAGAAACGAACAGCGATCGCTTTCTGAGAAAAGATCGATCGCCAACCGACAATCCAAAACGCTGTCATTACCTTTCTAAAGCAACAAGCTAGTGGTTAGCTGATCACTGAAAGCTCCTTAAATATCTAACCTTTGGTAGATGCTATTCAGATGATTTAGGTGCTGCTGAGGATCAAAGCAACTTTCGATCTCGTCGGGGGATAAAATGCCAGTAACTTGCTCATCTTGACTGATAAAAGCTTTAAAATTGCCGTTATCGGTGTTCCAAGCGCGATGGGCGTTTTCTTGGACGATTTTATAGGCAGATTCCCGGCTAATTCCCTTACTCACCAAAGTTAAAAGAACTCTTTGACTGAAAATCACGCCACCGTAAACATTCATATTCCGCTTCATGTTTTCGGGATACACCAGCAGATTTTTGACTAAATCGGTGATTTCCTTCAGCATAAAGTGGGTCAAAATGCAAACATCCGGCAGCATTACCCGTTCTACGGAACTATGGGAAATATCTCTTTCGTGCCAGAGGGCGATATTTTCTAAGGCGGAAACGCTATGACTACGGATAATTCTCGCCATTCCCGTTAAGCGTTCTGAGCGGATGGGATTACGTTTATGGGGCATAGCTGAGGAGCCTTTTTGTCCTTTGGAAAAGTATTCCTCCACTTCTAGGACATCGGTTCTTTGCAGGTTGCGAATCTCCACGGCAAAACGTTCGATCGAAGCCGCTAATAAAGCTAATTGTTGCACATAATCGGCGTGTCGATCGCGGGATATCACTTGAGTGGAAGCGGTATCCGGTTCTAATCCTAACTTCTGACAGGTTAACGCCTCAATTTTCGGGTCAATATTGGCATAGGTTCCCACTGCACCGGATATTTTACCGATGGCGATGTCTTGGCGCAAGCGAATTAAACGATCGCGTCCCCGCAGCACTTCCGCTAACCATCCCGCTAGTTTAAAGCCAAAGGTGATCGGTTCGGCGTGAATGCCGTGGGAACGTCCTACCATGACTGTATAACGGTGTTCTTGGGCGCGATAGCGCAGGGCTTGAATAAAATCTTCTAATTGTTCTAAAATCAGGTTTAAACTGGCGACTAATTGTAAAGACAGGGCGGTATCTAGTACATCAGAACTGGTTAAACCCAAATGAATATAACGCCCCGGCTCGCCCACATATTCGTTAACATTTGTTAAAAAGGCGATGACATCGTGGCGTACTTCTGCCTCTATTTCTAAAATGCGATCGGGATCAAAATTAGCTTTTGCCTTAATTTCTGCCACTGCATCCCCGGGAATATAGCCTAATTCTGCCTGCGCTTCACAGACGGCTATCTCTACCTCTAGCCATGTTTGATATTTATATCTATCCGTCCACAAATTCCCCATCGCAGGGAGAGTATAACGCTCGATCACTATTAATTCTTCCAAGACAACCGTTTAATTGTATCGGATCGGGGCAAGTCTGGGAATAGGCAAGGGGCAGCGGGGAGCTTTGTTTTTTTGTTTTCCCCACTCCCTTTTTACCGGTTAGTGTTTTAGGTTCGATCCCCTCCGTTTTACGGCGGCGAGGATGTCAACTTGTTTAATCTAGCCTGAATCGAACTCCTACCCCCTTGCTTCAATCCATGCTCGCATTTTACCCGGATTGTTCAATCCGTAGGGATCGACGAGTTTTTTAAATTCTAGTTGCAGCGGATTAATCTGTCTGCTGCCGCCATCTTCCATGATATAAGTGTGAGGATTGGCAATAGCTGCCCCCTGTTGTTCATAGATAGCAATAATCTCATTTAATCGAGTTTCTGTGGTAAATTCTAGCAAGGGAAGACCGGCGGGAATAACTTTACCTTGAAATTTCAAAAATTCTAGGTGCATCATTATTTCCTCACCAAAATAATTATAGAGTTTCTCTACCGTGGCTAGATTAAAATAAAAAGCTTGTAGATAAGTTATTTTGGGGTTAAAACTACGCGCATGGAGAGTGGTATGATTCCAAGTAAATTCTAAGATACTGTTGCCTTTTTGAGTTTCTTCTGGCGTTTTATAGTAAGTAAGTTCACCATTATATTCTTTAATTAAAGACTCTAATGCAACTCGATCGCCCGCCGATACTATTAACAAAACTGCCGCTTTTCCTGTGTTTAAATAATCCTTAAGAGCAGTAAAATAAGCGGGAATTGGCCAAGAGTGAACACTAACCATTTTCTTGACAATGCCATCACTATCACTGAGAGCTTGACCGAATTTAGCGGCGGTGATAAAATCGGCAAAAGTAACGATAAATTCTGCCCAAGGATAACAGGGAGCGAGGGCTATTTCTAACTCGGTAATAATGCCATTTGTTCCGTAGGCATGATTGACTTTTTCTACCTCATCCCCCCGTAGTTCGATAATTTTTGGTTCCGCTTCTAGGGTGACTAATTGCAATGCTTGCAGATTGCCCCTATCCTTCAATTGTCCATAATTAATTGAACCCATGCCCACACTGCCACCCCCGATAAAACCGCCAATTGTCGCCGTCCGATAGGTAGAGGGAGCCATTCTTAATTCCCAACCGATTTCGCGAGCTTGTTTATCAAAAAATGCCATTTTTACCCCCGCTTCTACCCGGGCTGTACCCGGTTCGATCGAGATAATTTTTGTTAGTTTGGTTGTATCTAAAATTACTCCTCCCTGCAAGGGAACACATTGACCATAATTACCTGTACCCGCACCTCTAACTGTTAAAGGAATTTGGTATTTAACGCAGGTTTTAGCGATGTCGATAACTTCTTGGCTATTCTGGGGACGAATGACTAAATCAGCCCGTTTATCTCGCAGTTGTGCCTCTAAAATGGGACTAAAATGATAATAATCTAAGGAAAGTTTCGCCACTTGCCCCGGATCGGTGATAATTTCCAGATAGGAAAGTTCTTGAATGAGATTTTGACAGTTAGATTTCATGGTTAGGTAGGGTTTGCTGAAAAAGTGTATTGGTGGGGTTAGGATTCAGGATTCAGGATTCAGTCCCGATGAAAAGATTTTCACCACTAGAGATGAAATAGGTTTCCTTCCCTACACCCCACACCCCACACCTCACATCCTACACCCCACATCCTACACCCAAATCAGCGATCGCCGCTTGGGGAAAAATTAAAAACCGATCGCCTAGGCGGTCGGTTTTACTAAGAACTATAAACTTTTATTAACTTTGTTTGCTGAGAAACTGTTGAGCTTGTCTAATAGCGGCAGCGCCGATATTGAAGACAGCCCAGCCAGCAGCGATAAGCAAAGGGGTTAAAACGATTAACACTCTCCAGTCCATAGATTTCGTTCTCCTCGATCGGTGCTTAAAAGATTGTTACTTGATTCTCATTTTATATTTATACCCTAATCCGCCCGTTTTGGGAATCCAGTATCAGTAGCTTTTCCCCCATGAACGAGGGCAAGTTTAGCATAGCGCTCGGCGTGTTCGATCAACTCTTGAGCCTCCTGTGGCGACACTTCCCGGACGCGTTTAGCGGGAATGCCCACCACTAAAGATCGCGGTGGTATATCTTTTGTGACGATACTACCCGCCCCGACAATACTACCCGCCCCGACGCGCACACCATCGAGAATCACTGCCCCAATGCCGATTAAACAACCGCGTTCAATATGGGCTGCGTGAATTACCGCCCGATGCCCGATGGTGACATAATCTTCAAGGATAGTAATTTTGCCCGGATCTCCGTGTAGGATCGCCCCATCTTGGATATTAGTATAAGCCCCAATTTCGATGCGTTCCACGTCGGCGCGCAATACCGCCCCATACCAAACACTCACCCCCACAGCTAGGGAAATATCGCCCATTACCGTGGCATTAGGGGCAATAAAAGCCGCTTGACTGACATCGACAATCGGCCAGAAATTAGAAGTTGATCTTAAGTTATCTAAAGACATGAAAGGAACTGCACTAAAGTCGAAAGAGAATACCCGTCCAATTTGGTTGGGTATAATATGGATAGGATTATTGGTACAAAGATAGCAATTTTTAGTTTAGGTTCTTCCATGATTAATGCAAGTTTACAATACCCTGTTTTTGGCCCCGATATCCATTGTCCTCACTGTCGGCAGCTAATCCCCGCCCTCACTTTGACGGATACCTATTTGTGTCCGCGCCATGGGGCTTTTGAAGCCGATCCCAAAACGGGAGAGTTGGTTCACTTGCAGTCAGGACGGCATTGGCGACTCTGGAATGGTGAGTGGTATCGTCAACACACTCACCCGGATGGTATTCGTTTTGAGATTCACGAAGCACTCGATCGCCTCTATACTCAAGGATTTAAAGCGACTAAAGTAATTATTGCCAACCGTTATCGCGATTTAGTTAGTTCCTACTTAGAACGTAACACCGCTTGGCGGGGTAATGGACCGGGTGAAGCCGCTATTCCCCGTCTCTACGGTTTACCAGTAGAATTTAGCCCCGATGCTCCCGATGAACCCTGTTGGGATGTAATTAATTTTGATCTGGAAAAAGAACCGGGGGTTCCCAAACGTTATCCCTATTTTCGTCTTTTTGACTGATTACTGATCACTGAAAATGCACCATGCTTCTATCCGCACCGCTAATATCCATCGGGCGATCGCTTTTTACCAACTTCTCGGTTTTACCCTAGAGGAAAGATTCACCACGGGTTATACTTTGGCCTGTTGGCTAACGGGGTTAAACGGACGCATCGAATTAATCCAAATTCCTCAACCGAAACCCGCCCCCGATGCCTTTAGTGATCAGCATTATGTGGGTTATTATCACTTGTCTTTTGACCTAACAGAAAATGTCAGCAATTTACCAGAATGGTTAGAAAAATTAACAAATAACTTTCAGCAAGCTCATCAAGAGGATGCCGATTTATATCAACCTTTAAACATTCTTTTGCCACCCCAACAACAGATGATCGGCGATCATGTCTATGAAGTCACCTTTATTGCCGATACAGACGGGTTACCCCTGGAATTTATCCGTCGTTTAACGCCGAAATCAGCGACCAAGGTATTGTAAAGTTTCAATACAAATATAGTCAGATATAGTCAGGCATGGTAATATATAGACAGGAAACTATCAGACTAGGCAAAAAAAACAGGAATAAGTTATCGAACGGCTTGGAGGTGGTGGAAACAAGGGAATTTAACAGGCTATCAATTGCCTTCGGGTACAACTATCATAACGGATG
>NZ_SFBY01000169.1:0-8819 GCF_007095505.1 Microcystis sp. M_QC_C_20170808_M3Col | reverse complement strand
TGTTTGGCGAGAACTGCACAATATTTATTGAGAGAATATTTATCGATTTTGTCTTCTCTCTTGGCATCCATCCAAAGCCTTAATGCTTTGTTTCTGATGAATTGTACTGTACGAATAGCCTCATCAATGGCAGAACACTGACTTGGTTTAACCACGGCTTTCATTTCTAAGACAATCATTGTTTATCGACCTCAAACAACTTTCTTTATGCTAACATATCCAGCACAAAACTGTCAAGGATTTAGTGGTGCTTCGCTGTTCTATATTGGTCGGGTTTCATCCCGTCAGTGAAACTGAGGGTCTTCACCCGACATTTAAGATAAAACCATCCACACCGACAAAGGAGGTGAGGGGCGACCAGTTTAAAATATCCTCTAAAATTGATTGATAGCCTTGCACATTGGGATGAAGTCCATCTGCCATTAATCTTTCTTGGCACCACAGATCACCCCGGTCCATCCAGAGATCAAATAAATCGAGATAGGGAATATTTTGCTCTAGACAAGCTTGTTTAGTGGTTTCTTTAAAACGATACTGATCGCCATGGTTGAAGTAAAAGCAATCTAAAAAGGGCATTTTCCGCTCATCCACGGGAATCATACCTATAAACAAAACCGGGCAAAGAGAACGGGCCCGGGCGAGTAAATGTTCGATTTGAGTTTGAAAAAGATCGTGATCGGTGTAGGTGCGACCATCGGGCCGGCCCAAGCGGGCTGTATCATTAACACCGACGGAGAGAAGAATCAGGTCGGGGAGACGATTGCGAATTTCCCCCCTGAGACGAAATTCCTGTTCTAAACGTTCGGACACTTGTACCACTCGATCGCCGCGAATACCCAAATTATACAGGGCATGACCGGCACTTTCCATCCACAAACGACGTAGGCGCTCGGCCCAACCGCCACCCACGGGGTCGCCATAGCCATACACAAGGCTATCACCTAAAGCGACGATTTTGAGGGGATGGGGCATGATTAGGCCTTTGTCTTTAGTAGGTAAACGAGAAAGAGTTTGCATGATCGCTCGATCGAATCGGTTGTCCTTTACACTTGTAAACGAATTTGGTTAAACTGTCCGTGTATTATACTACATTAGAAAATTTTTCCTGCCAGCTAACTTAGATATCAGCCAGGCACTGACACTGACCAGTATAAAGCAGCGCAGCCCGATGATCATTCCTTCCCTCCGAGTGATTTTCGGGCTAAATCTACTATAGAATTTATGATTAAACCCTAGATAACTCGATGACTACTCGTTTACGACGCGCGGTTCAAGACCGAGAATTTTTGATTACAGCCGAGATTACTCCCCCGAAAGGTGGTAATGCCAGTCATATGCTAGAAATGGCCCTCTGGCTAAAAAATCGCGTTCATGCCGCTAATATTACCGATGGCAGTCGCGCCGTAGTGCGAATGTCCTCTCTGGCAGCCTCCGCTATTCTCTATCAACACGACATCGAACCCATCTGTCAAATGGCCTGTCGCGATCGCAATGTGATCGGATTACAAGCAGACCTAATGGGCGCTCATGCTTTAGGATTGAGAAATATACTAGCTTTAACTGGAGATCCCGTCAAAGCAGGAGATCATCCCCAAGCTAGGGCAGTTTTTGACCTAGAATCGGTACGTTTGTTAAAATTAATCGATAAATTGAATAAAGGTTTTGACTTTAACGATAAATCTTTACCTGATGGACCTCTAGAACTTTTTGCCGGGGCTGCCGTCGATGTGCAGTCAAAAAGTTGGTCTGGTCTTCAACGCCGTTTTGAGCGTAAAATCGAAGCAGGAGCGCAGTTTTTTCAAAGTCAATTAGTTACGGATTTCGAGTGCCTTGATAAGTTTATGCAGCAGGTGGCCTCCCTCGCCGATAAACCAGTTCTAGCGGGAATTTTTCTGTTAAAATCGGCTAAAAACGCCGTATTTTTAAATAAAAATGTGCCGGGGGTACAAATTCCCGACCAGATCATTCAAAGACTCGCCGATGCAGCTCATCCTCTCGAAGAAGGCATCAAAATCGCCGCCGAACAAATAAAATTAGCCCAGCAGTTATGTCAAGGTGTCCACATCATGGCGATTAAACGGGAGGATTTAGTCCCGAAAATTCTCGATATGGCCGGTATTCCGCCAATACATAACTGAGATGAAAAGTCAATAGTTTTTATAAAAAATTAACTTTCCTTTTGACTGGCGGTCTTTTGACAAGAATTCTACCCGTAACCTAGGATGGGAAGGCTCAAAGCATCTTCGGGATTAAAAGCATGGATTCCAATCTAGGTCAAGAAAAAGAGAATAGTTGCGGTAATTCCGGGCGAAAATGGTTGTCGATCGGTATTGCCCCCACTGGTATAATTTCTATTGGCATTGTTCCCATGGGCGTTATTTCCATCGGTATTGTTCCTATGGGAGTGGTTTCCATTGGAACTGTGGCCATGGGGACAATTGCAGCTGGTTTTGTTTCCATGGGACTTTTCAGTATTGGTAGCGTTGGGATGGGATTAAATAACGGTCATTTTTCCAATCTTAATTCTCCCCCTGCTGAATCTCCCCATAAACATCATCAGCATTAAAATCAAGATTTGACCAGCAATCATGAATTATTCCATCCGTGCTGCCGTTGCTACCGATGTCAAGGCTATTTTTGACTTAATTCTTGCCTTAGCAGCCTATCAAGAACGCAGCCATTTAATGACAGGAAATAGTCAAGCTTTAGGGGATCATTTATTCGGAGAAAAACCCTACATCGAAGCATTGGTGGCGGAAGTAGAGGGTAAAATAGTCGGTTTTGCCGTATTTTTTGCTAACTATTCCACCTTTATCACTAAACCGGGGCTTTACCTAGAAGATATCTTCGTTTTACCCGATTATCGCAGTCAAGGTATCGGGAAAGCTTTACTAATTGCTGTGGCTAAAATTGCCGTCGCTAGGGATGCAGGACTTTTAGAATGGACTGTCTTAGAGTGGAATCAACTGGCGATCGATTTTTATGGAAAAATGGGGGCTAAGGTCTTCAAAGAGTGGCAAATTTGTCGTCTCACCGGGACTGCTTTAACGGAATTGGGTAATAGTGATAAATAAGTCAGAGCTTTTGTGGCTCCTGGAACTTTGTGATCGATCGAGACTCCTTGCTATACTAGACCTCTGACACTGGCTTTCCTCATTGGTGCAGAATGCAACCCACAGACTCGAATAAATTTACCGAACAAGCTTGGGATTCGATTGTTAAATCGCAAGAAATTGCGAGACGCTTTAAAAATCAGACCTTAGAGGTGGAACACGTTATTATTGCCCTCCTAGAGCAGAATAACGGTCTAGCCACCCGGATTTTACAAAAAGCTAATATTGAAATTCCGCGACTGCAACAACAGCTAGAAGTCTTCACCAACCGACAGCCGAAAGTGGCCATCGTCGATCAATTATACCTAGGTCGTGGTCTCGATCTGCTGCTCGATCGAGCGGAAGCATCCCGGGAAAGTTGGCAAGATAAATTTATCTCCGTCGAACATCTTCTCGTCGGTTTTGCCGAAGATGAAAGGGTTGGCCGGAAATGTTTACGCACCTTCAATCTTGACCCCCAAGATTTAGAATTAGCTATCAAAGCTATTCGCGGTACTCAAAAGGTTACTGAACCCAATCAAGAGGAAAAATACGAAGCTTTAGATAAATATGGCCGGGATTTAACAGCAGCGGCCAAAGAAGGCAAATTAGACCCGGTTATCGGTCGCGATGAAGAAATTCGACGGGTGGTGCAAGTCCTCTCGCGACGGTCTAAAAATAACCCGGTTTTAATCGGTGAACCGGGGGTAGGAAAAACCGCTATAGCTGAAGGATTAGCTCAACGGATTGTTAACGGAGATGTTCCCGAATCTTTGAAAAATCGTCAGTTAATTTCCCTCGATATGGGAAGTTTAATTGCTGGGGCAAAATATCGAGGCGAATTCGAGGAAAGATTGCGATCAGTTATGAAAGAAGTTACTCAATCAGAAGGGCGAATTATTCTCTTTATTGATGAACTACATACCGTTGTCGGTGCGGGTTCTAGGGAAGGGGGATCGATGGATGCGGGCAACCTATTAAAACCTATGTTAGCTCGGGGAGAATTGCGCTGTATTGGGGCGACAACTTTAGATGAATATCGCAATCATATTGAAAAAGATCCCGCTTTAGAAAGACGTTTTCAACAGGTTTATATTAAGGAACCTTCCGTGGAGGATACTATCTCAATTCTGCGGGGTTTAAAAGAACGTTATGAGCTGCATCATGGGGTGACAATTACCGATTCGGCCCTAGTGGCAGCAGCTACCTTATCCCATCGTTATATTAGCGATCGCTTTTTACCAGATAAAGCGATCGATTTAGTCGATGAAGCGGCGGCCAAATTAGAGGTAGAAAGTACCACTAAACCCGCCGATTTGGAAATGATAGATCGTCGCTTAATGCAGTTACGGATGGAAAAATTCTCCTTAGAAAAAGAGGAGAAAAAAGATCGAGCTTTTCAAGAGCGTTTAGAAAGAATTATCGAAGAAATTGAGGAATTAGAAAGTAAACAAAAGCCCCTCGCTGACCAATGGCAAACGGAAAAACATATCGCCGAGGAAATTAAATTATTGCGAGAGGAAGAGGAACAATTGCGCTTACAGGTGGAACAGGCGGAACGGGCTTATGATCTCAATAAAGCGGCCCAATTAAAGTATGGCAAACTAGAAATTTTACAGGGGGAATTAGAAGTAAAAGAAAAAGAACTAGAAACTATTCAAGCGGCAGGTTCTACCCTGTTAAGACAACAGGTAACTGATGCCGATATTGCCGAAATAGTTGCCCGTTGGACAGGAATTCCAGTCAATCGTTTAATGGAATCAGAACGACAAAAATTATTAGAATTAGAGTCTCATTTACAGAAAAAAGTTGTCGGACAAAATGAAGCGGTCACGGCAGTAGCGGCGGCGATTCGACGAGCGCGCGCGGGAATGAAAGATCCCTCCCGTCCAATTGGTTCATTCCTATTTATGGGACCTACAGGAGTGGGTAAAACCGAGTTAGCGCGGGCCTTAGCGGGGTTACTGTTCGACTCCGAGGAGGCCATGGTTCGCATCGATATGTCGGAATACATGGAAAAACACGCGGTTTCGCGGTTAATCGGCGCGCCTCCGGGTTATGTGGGTTACGAGGAAGGGGGACAACTATCGGAAGCGGTGCGTCGTCGTCCCTATTCTGTGGTTTTATTGGATGAAGTGGAAAAAGCACATCGGGATGTTTTTAACATTTTATTACAAGTGCTTGACGATGGGCGCATTACCGACTCTCAGGGGCGCGTGGTGGATTTTCGGAATACGATTATCGTGATGACCAGTAATATTGGCAGTGACCATATTTTAAATGTTTCCGAAGATGCCGATTATGAGGAGATGCGGAAACGGGTTTTAACAGCTTTGCGGAGTCATTTCCGTCCCGAATTTTTGAATCGTATCGACGATTTAATTATTTTCCATACCCTGAAAAAAGAAGAATTGCGTTACATTGTTCGTCTGCAATTACAGCGTCTGGAAAGATTATTAGGAGAACAAAAAATTAATCTAGAATTAACTGCGGCAGCAGAAGATCATATCGTTACTGTTGGTTACGATCCTACCTACGGTGCGCGACCTTTAAAACGTGCTATCCAACGGGAGTTGGAGAATCCTTTGGCCACAAAAATTCTCGAACAAGCTTTTATGGAAGGGGATACGGTAGTAATTGATTGTCTGGATGAAGTGTTAAGTTTTAGCAAAAAGAATCTAGAAAAGGAGGAGCCAAGATTAGAATTAGCTGTGGTTAACCTCAGTTCGGATTAAAACCAGACAGGGGATATATTCCCCTCCAATTTAGCCAATATAAACAGAATTTTACCCCAAAAGGCATTGTGAATGTGGCTAAACAGGTTTTACATAAGGTTTGCTGAAGAACTAATACAAGGTAATCTGGACAAGAGTTTCGCCGTTTTTTAGGAGCGAAAAAGTGCAAGATGTAACGCTCTTGAAAACCAAATACTAACACAAAACCCTTGCACTTATGACAGTGCCGGATGGGTTAAAGCCTCAAAAACTGTTCCCGTTCGGCGGTTCCGGCGTTCCCTGTTCCCTGTCCCCACTAAAAGACGTTTTCACTCAACCCCACACCCCACACCCCACACCCCACACCCTACCACCACCGAAAAACTTTTTCACTCAACCCTAATTAGTGCCTCAAAACCAGAGACGATTTCCAACATTTCTTCGGTGATAGCAGTTTGCCGTTCCTGTTGGAATTGAGCGAGAAGTTGTGCTAATTGCGCTTCTATATTTTTCTCGGATGCTTGCATGGATGCCAGTCGGCTCGCATTTTCACTAGCCAAAGATTCAGCAAAAGCACGATACAGACAAATAAATAAATATTGCTCGATCAAGGCAGAAAATAACTGACTCCAATCCATGGTAAAGGTAGGCAAAGTGGCTCCTACCCACCTTTTTTGCTGTAAGTCTTTTAGCCATTTGTTATCCACAGGCAATAATTGTAAGGCATGAGGTTGATATGATATATTGGAGCGAGGCTTATTGTAAAACAAGGCAATTTTATCTATTGGCATTTGAGATTGCCACATTTCGATGTGTAGTAGAAGTTCTTGAACCATTGACGTGATGCCGGCAAGAGAAGTGGGCATCGCAAAGTTCCGTTCGCTGACTACTCCCGCATTTTCTAAGGGGGGAATTACCCGCGCACCTACAGCCAAGACTGCGAGTTTGCTGGAGTCAATAGACAAGTGCTGAATCTGAGTAACAGCGTAGCGGACAATCTGTTCGTTGAACTGACCGCACATACCCTGATCTGAACCAAATATGATCGCACCTAAATGACTATTTCTCGGAAGCTTTCTGGGGGGTGCGGCGATCGCATGGCGCTGATCTACTGCTGCGCCTAAAATAATTTGCAAGCCCATCTCAATGGTACTGACGTACTCAACTAGTGATTCTACTGCCCGTTCATATTGATGAATGCTGGCCGCTGCAAGAACTTTCATGGTCTTGACAACGGATTGAAGTTCTTGCGCGAGCGCAATTCGTCTTTGTAGTAATTCAAGGACTGGCATGATGTGTGTTGATTGGCAATTAATTGTAAAACAATTGAGCGTGAAGTCGCGTTAATTTATCCTGGGATAGCAATTGCTTGTTCGGCTATATTGACTAAATTCTGGAAATCCCCATCGCTCAGTTTTTTGCCAGATTGTATGTGAACGCATATTTCGGGTAATTGCTGGCGTATTGCTAAAGCGACGGCTTTTTCGGCCGCTGGGATTTCCGCAATCGTCAATCGATCAAATACTCCTGATGTCACCGCCAAGAGTATAGCAATTTGTTCGGGAACCGGGATCGGTTCGTACTGATTTTGTTTCAAAACTTCCCGCACGCGCCGCCCTCGTTCTAAAGTTTGGCGAGTGACTTCATCTAAACGAGTGCCAAAACGGGAGAAAACTTCTAGTTCTTCAAACTGGGAATAAGATAGGCGTAAATCACTCGCTACAGCACGATAGGCAGGTAATTGAGTCTTCCCCCCCACTCGCGACACCGACTTACCCACATCTACCGCAGGCAAAATTCCTTTTTGAAACAGCACGGGAGAGAGATAGATTTGCCCGTCGGTAATTGAGATTAAATTGGTCGGAATGTAAGCAGAGATATTTTGGGCTTCGGTTTCGACAATCGGCAATGCAGTTAAAGAACCACCTCCTCGGGCAGCATTTAGGTGTGTAGAGCGTTCGAGCAAGCGAGAATGGATGTAGAAAATATCGCCAGGAAAAGCTTCTCGACCGGGAGGACGGCGTAATAGCAGCGATAGCTCTCGATAAGAGCGAGCATGAGCGGTCAAATCGTCATAAACAATCAAGACATCATGCCCCTGCTCCATAAAATACTCTGCCATGGCCGTGGCGGCGTAGGGAGCAATAAACTGCAAGCCAGGTGGTTCTTCTCCAGCGGCAAAGACGACTAAACAGTAGTCCATCGCCCCATAATGCTGCAAGTCAGCGACGAACTTAGCCACCGCAGAACTGCGCTGTCCGATCGCGCAGTAAACGCAAATCACGTTTTCACCTTTCTGGTTGATGATCGTGTCAAGAGCGATCGAGCTTTTTCCTGTTTGGCGATCGCCTAAAATCAATTCTCGCTGGCCTCGCCCGATAGGAATCAGAGCATCCACCACCTTTAAGCCCGTTTGCAGCGGTACTGTCACCGGAGCGCGATCCATAATTGCTGGGGCTTTTCGCTCGGCCAAATATCTTTGTGCCGCCCGCACTGGCCCCTGGTTATCTAAGGGGCGACCCATCGGATCGACTACTCGCCCTAAGATTGTGTCACCTACTGGCACATCTAGCACTCGTCCCGTACGCCGTACCTCATCCCCTGCTTTTAAGTGTTCGCTTTTATCTAAGAGGATAGTGCCGACTTCATCAATATCCAAGTTAAAGGCCATACCCAGAGAATCTCCCGGAAAACAAACAATTTCTTCCGATTTTACGCCTGGCAAGCCAGCAATCCGGGCAATCCCTTGACCGATAAAGTTTACCGTGCCAATTTCTCGGTATTTAAGTTGTGGGCGCTGCTCGCCTAAAATCCGTTTGCAGGTAGAGAAGGTATCCTCTAGCAATCGATGTAAAGCTTGCTCATCTCGGTTCATGGTATTTTTTGATTACAGATACCGCTCAACTAAACTTACTCAAACTTACTTAAAAGTCTGAAAGCTTAGTCATTCGTAGTGGGTCAAGCACGGAGCGGATTAAACGGCAAACCCTTTATTCCCTGGTCAATGACATCA
>NZ_SFBY01000168.1:0-8887 GCF_007095505.1 Microcystis sp. M_QC_C_20170808_M3Col | reverse complement strand
AGATGTGAGTAGTTCATTAGTTTGTCTGTTTGTTTTG
Source organism: Microcystis sp. M_QC_C_20170808_M3Col (assembly GCF_007095505.1). Classification (NCBI taxonomy): domain Bacteria; kingdom Bacillati; phylum Cyanobacteriota; class Cyanophyceae; order Chroococcales; family Microcystaceae; genus Microcystis; species Microcystis sp. M_QC_C_20170808_M3Col. Next base: position 8,850 of record NZ_SFBY01000168.1, on the reverse strand, counting down.
AGCAATATCCGACTTTAACTGATGAGCTTTCCTCTGTCAAGCTTTTCAGGTGATGCACTTCAGACTTGAATCGGCGTTGTAAAAATCAAAAATTCTCGTGGTTGCTGGAGAATTAAGAATGAATAATCATCAATTAAATGGTCGATTAATGGTGAACGGCAGCAGTTATTAAAAGAGAGCGCCAGCATTGCCTCCAAAATTTAGTACTAATGAACGTTTGACACCATGATTTTGAGCCAGGTATTTCTAATCAATTAAGCATAAATACTTAAAACACCCTCAAATGCGGCATCGCATTAACCGAAGAAAAAGCGCTTAATAAGTTGTTAAATTTCGGGAACAACATTAGCAGTATGCTGAAAATGAGCGAAAACTATTAAGATCATAGACCGAGTTTAATCTTATGCTAGAGAAAATACTATACGCTGATTCCGGCGCAGGTCAAACCCAAGAAATGCTACAAGCATTGATGGATCTCCCCGCTATCCGGAAAGCGTCGATCACCATTCTCCGGGTTGTTCCCCCTCAGATTACCACCGAAGCCCTGGCCAGTAAATGGGAAGAAGGAACCCAAATGCTGACTAAAATCCTGCAAGAAGTCAAAATTGAACCCAGCAAAGTTTCCACTATTCTGCGTCAAGGAGATCCCAAAGATACCGTCTGTCAAGTTGCCGACGAAATCGGGGCCGATTTGATCCTGATGGGTTCCCGAGGACTCAAGCGACTGGAGGCAATTCTAGAAAATTCCGTCAGTCAATACGTCTTTCAACTGACTAATCACCCGATGTTGTTGGTAAAAGACGATATTTACGTCAAAAAAATCAAAAAGGTGATGGTAGCCCTCGATAAGTCCACTTCGGCTGATTTAGCTCTCGATCTGGCTATTTATCTCCTGCGGGATTATCCTTCAGCAGAGTTAATTCTGGCCCGCGTCAACCCCGACTTAAAACCGGAATTTGCCCCCACTTCCCCCAAAGAAATGGAAGAAAACCCGATTTTAAGGCCCGCAGTGGCAAAAGTGAAACGGATGAATATACCCTATCGCTGCCTGGTGACGGGGGGTAAACCGGGAGAACAACTCTGCAAACTCGTCGATGATTATAATGTCGATCTCTTACTGTTGGGTTCGCCCGATCGCCGTCCTTCCGTGGCTAAGAGTTTACCGGATCTCGATCGCCTTCTCGGTACTTCCCTCTCGGATTATGTGCGGGTTAATGTCAACTGTCCCGTATTTGATTTAAGTTGCTGGCAATGGCTTTCATCGTCATAAAAGCCGAGCTAAAGGCGATTAGCTCATTTAAGGGATAACTTCGACTCTCAACCCGCAAGCTCAGTAATTGCTTCTCAAGAGATTCAATTTCTTGGATGAGCAATCCTAACTTTGGTGGGTTGAGAATGACCTGGGCAGCGATCGCACAACAGACTGCGATCGCTAAAATCATCAGCCATTTTTACTTTTTTGGTGAGGACGGTGGGCAGGCGTTTGGAGCGTTTTGCCCGTAAATATGCACCGATATTTTCCAGTTCAATTTTAAGAACTTCTTGATAAAGGAAGAGGATGGCGTTGAGGGCTTGGTTTTGGGTGGCGGCGGCAACGTTTTTATCAACGGCAAGATGGGTCAAAAAGGCTCTAATTTCTTCACCCCCCATTTCACGGGGATGTTTTTTCTGATGGAAGAGCAGATAACGCTTAATCCAGTCCAGATATGTTTGTTCGGTGCGGTAGGAGTAATGCGGTAGGGCGTATCGTCTCTCGCACTACCTCCAGGAGTTGGGGAGATGGGGGAGGGTTCATCACAGAGTATGCTAATCGGCATAACACGCTTATTGTAATATTATACGGAAAACTTCTCGCAATCGCTCCATTTGAGCGTAATATACAGAAAGATTCTTAAAAAAATGCGGGCTCTTCGGGACTTGGTATGGTTTTAATTGATTAGTTCGCTCCAGATCGCAAACAATTGACAAAAATTGCGGTAATGTCTGTCTCTATAAGGGTTTCATTCCTTATAACCCCGTCCATTGCATAAGACAAACCGAAGAGCCAAAATGCGTATTTGGCGTGATATACGGAAAATTTCCGCATAATATATAGTTAGACAGAATTTTTCCATTATTTTATGCACGAGGTAATAGACAAGTTTATCAGCTATTCAAGAAATATGTATCTAAAGGTATTGGCTTATTTGGTCTATGGTAGTGCGATCAGGGTATAAGACAAAATTGTGTATTTGTAGCATACGTCCCATGCACCTTCCACCTTATCTAAATATAAGCCCGTCTAACAAACCACTGCACCCGACCGTATGCTAAGATGTTAACATCATCCAACGTCAATGACGACGGGTGAGTTCAACCGTTAGCCCTCTAGGTTTTAGGTTGGGGCGTGTACTAAATTTGTTGGCTAAAGGCGAAAAGTAGATTACTACAAGACCACCGGTAAAGCATCGCATTAAAGCGATTAGTAATGTGTTGATTGGAATAATGTTAATCAATAGAGGTAGACCACTATGGAAATTCAGGGTATTCAAAATCAATTTGCTTATCTACATCAATGGTTGAAGGAAAAATACAAGTTAACTGAACCTACATTATCTCAAGTTGCAGCAAGTTTGGTTCAATCTCATGTAGTAGCAAGTGGTATGCCAATCACGATCGAAACAGGTGATCCTCTAGAAATTGGCTTTATTAGTTCTGCGGCAGATGGTGAGTTGCACGGATCTTTGAATGTAAATTTAGCATTTGATACTTCTCTAACTCTTGAATCTGAGGAATAGGAGTAGGCATAGAGTGAGAAATTCTGCCATAATTAAAGTGAAATACAGTTTAGAGGTTGTCTCATGGAACAGCGTTCTTTTGAAGGAACCTGGGAAGAAATTCTTCGTTACGCGCCTGAATTGGTCGGGCAGCGTGTAAGGTTGACAGTGCGATCGCCGATCTTGTAGGGTGCGTTAATGAAATGTAACGCACCTTATCTAATGTTCAAAATCCGTGCGTTACGCTAACGCTAACACAGGCTACATCATATCGATCGCCAAGATTAAGTGATTGCCAAACACACCCTATCAATTCAAAAGAGCGAGATCGTTCAGGTTAACATGGAGAAGGCAGTCAATGGGGCAAGGCTATGACAGTTCGGCAAAGGCGTTACAGCAAAGAGGAGATGGCTCGTCGGGGGAAAGAACTCTACGAGTCTGGCATTCGGCAGCAAGTCGAAGCGGGTAATGAGGGTAAAATTATCGCGATCGACATCGAAACCGGAGATTTTGAGGTTGATGAAACGGTCGTAGCTGCAACCAATCGGCTATTTGAGCGTAACCCTGATGCCCAGCCTTTTGGAATTCGGATTGGACACCGTGCCGTGTATCACTTTGGTTCGCGGAGCTTAAAGAAGAATTCATGATACACGGAGTTGTGAATTTGCGCCGTGAAGCTACACTTTCCCTTGTAGTTGGTAACTACTCATCTGGTCAGCGGGAATTCATCAATACCGTGATTGATACCGGGTTTGATGGCTTTCTGTCTTTACCATCTGAAATCATCATTCGCCTGGGGTTGCCTTGGACGATCTCCAATCCAGCGACTCTAGGCGATGGCAGCGAAGTCTTGTTTGATTTTTACACTGCAACAGTCATTTGGGATGGGCAATATCGCGAGGTTGATATCGCAGCATCAGAGACAGAGCCGTTGCTCGGAATGGCGATGCTCTACGGTTATCGATTGCAGGTGGATAATGTTGAGGGCGGCATCGTTGAGATCAAAGCATTGTGATCCCATTAAGAAGTGCGATGCCGAAGGTACTGCATAGCAGATCGCCGATCTTGTAGTGGACTGTTTCAGCTAAAATAGGGCAATAGATTTCGGCTTAAAGTCTTAGATTATAGAATTTCTAGCATTTTTCTAATACACCAAATTAGCTGAATTTGATTTAAGTTGCTGGCAATGGCTTTCATCGTCATAAAAGCCGAGCTAAAGGCGATTAGCTCATTTAAGGGATAACTTCGACTCTCAACCCGCAAGCTCAGTAATTGCTTCTCAAGGGATTCAATTTCTTCGATGAGCAATCCTAACTTTGGTGGGTTGAGAATGACTTGGGCAGCGATCGCCTCAGCAATTTCATCAAAAGCGATCGCGGTTTGTTGTGCGATCGCTTGTAATTCAGGTAAAAACTTTTGTCGTATCGGTTCAGGAAGCGGTTGCTGTAGCACATCTTGTAAAGCATCCAGTTGAGCCCAGAGTTTTTGTTCGTAGCCGATGGAGAAATTCCAAAAATTTTGGTGTTTGGTTGCTAAAACTGTGGAAATTTGTTCGAGACTGGCAATCTTAACCGAGGCTGGATGTTTGGCAATCGCCACTGTAATTGCCTGCTTCAGTTGGGCGATATCTGACGGTGGTATCGTATCCTGAAAATAGCCTGACAGCAGTTTTTGATATAGCTGTCCCATTTTCTTAAAAGTCACGGAAAAATCTGTTTCCAGTTCGTTTGTAGCCGATTCTGTCATAAATACAGTGGTCAGCAACACCCCCAGAAACGCGCCTACGGGAACTGAAATCAGTGCGGCCCAAATTCCTTGCTCGAAAAAAGGAAAAATATCCTTCCCGATGGCATCGGCTGCTACAATCGCACCGATGCGAGCGATGGGTGTAAACCCCAGCCAAGCACAACTGAAGTAGGCGAAAAAATAAGCCAGACTGCTACTAAAAGGATTATAACCAAAGGACTTGACCAACAGGTAAATACAGAGAATCGTCAAACTCAACGAAACAGTTGCCGCACAACCGATCGCGATCGCTCGACCCCGTGTCGGTTGAATGACAGTGACCACTGCACCTATTATCACAATATCTGCCACTTTTTCGTAAGCAGAAGGATAGGGAAACTCGATGTGACGAATAATAGCCAGTAACAAACCAATAACTACGCCAAGACTGACAATTTCTCTCAGGCGTTTTAGGGGTATAGGGGTCCATTTGGGAAAGGTAATCAGGTGTCTTCGCCTGAAAGTTGCAGTTACTTTCGTTTTATCGATTATCCTGCCTCCTAATCCCTCGCATTGTTGGATAAATCGAGATACAAGTTGAATAAATTGATAAAACTGTAGTGATTCTTGAACATCATACCGATCAATCTCTCCACTGGTTCGGAGATGATCAAGTTTACCCCCAATATTCGCTAAATCTTCTTCTAATTCTCTGAGGTAAGGGGTAGCTAAGATTTTTTTGCCGTTACTCAGATCCCTCAAGCTATCAAAGCTGTCGGTAAGATGAGTCGCCAATTGGTGAAATTCATCCCTGAACTGATGCACTAAATTTTGTTCACGCTTTCCGCCATTAAAAGCCATCAGATCAGCTAATTGTCGAGTCAATTGGTTCTGAATTGCCAAGATTTCACTCCAATTTTCTGCCACCAATATCTCACTACCGAATTCATGGGTTGCTTTTGTGAGTGTTGAAAGGCTAGTTTGTGTTGATTTTTTAATCTGATTGAGTAAGTTAAGCTCGTTCTGCTCAATAGAAAGAGGATAATCCCGCTCGTCGACCTCAGTTTTTAGGTAGCGATCGAGGATTTTTTGGAACAAGCGCGGTATATCTTGAAGGATTCCCATCAAGTTCCGGTTGAGATCGGCTCGAGTATTCTGGGGCCAAAATAGTAAGGCGACAGCAATTCCCACAGCGATTCCGATCCAGTTATCGATGAGGCGCGATCGCAAATAGAGCCAGATATTTTGTTGTGCTGATGTTCCTACCACTCTCATGGCAATTAAAGCGCCCAGTAGTGTGGCTTGGGAATAAGCGGCTTGCCATCGGTAAGTTTCACAGATCAGGGCGGCTAAAATGTAGGTGAGAGAGGGAATGACAAAAAAACTTGAGCCTTGGATTCCGTAGGCGTTCACCAGGATAGCGGCAATGATTCCCCCCAAAGCACTCCCCCCCAAACGCCCCAAACCTGCGGAGATCGCACCTCCCATCGATGGCTCAATCAGTACAGATACATACCCAAAGACGGGATAGACAAAGTTGTCTAATACATTTCCTCGGTGCCAAAAGAAACTCGTTAAGAGAGCAGCACCTAGGGAAAACTTCAATCCCTGTCTGAGCATTAGCCCGTTTTTAATGTCCAAGGTATCTCTATATCCTTTTTCGACTTACTCATTGTTACTCATTAATCGCCCGCTCAATCCCATATAAAATCAGTGCCAAAAACGTCACCAACCAAAACCAAAGCTGAGGAGGCTCACTATGGATCAAGATTACTAAGACAAACGCTGCGGCAATAATCCACCACTTAAACCACCAAGTCCACCATTGAGAACGTCTTTTCGGATTTTCCATATTAGGTTTAACCGTTTATTCCAGTCTTTGTTTCTTTAAGCTACTTGCGAGCGCAAGATTGTGGTTAACGTTGGTACACCCCTGTAATCCAGCGAAAAGCAGGGGTTATATAACTCACTAAAGAACGCTCTTCCACCACAGCATGGACATCTGCGGTAGTCCCGTTGGTAATTCTTTGGGGCGCTCCCTTAGCTTGAGTCCAGTAAAAACCACTCGGTGTATTGCGATCGACCTTCAGCGCTAAAGTGGCTTTGATAACACTTGCATTGACGGGTATAGGCTTATCGCGATCGTCTTCATCCCTACCCAGAAACAGCTTGCTGGCCAGTTCATTACTTCCGACTATATTTGCCAGTTCTGCCACAGTTACCGGCTGCTGATCGACGGAAACGACCTTAGCGACGATACCCCCATAGCGTTCGCGATCATAGAGATCGGGAACGACCTCTACTTCCTTGCCCGGTTCTAATCTTTTGGCATCACCACTCTTAAACAAGGCCACCACGTTGGTCTTGGCCTTTAGATTGGAGACTTCTAACGTACCTATGCGCCCCCCCGGAGCCAGGACTTCCCCCGGATTAACAGATAAGTCTAAAATCTGGCCGTTGTACAGACTCACTACATTTTTGTTGGCTTGAATAGTGGTTTTTAACGTATTAATCTCTCGTTGCTGGTCAGCGATCGCATTGTAACGAAGAATATCACTGGCTGTATCTTGGAGGTCTATTTGCCGTTTTTCTGTGTTTAGTATATTATTCTGTGCCGTCAATGCGTTCATCTGCGCTCGCAGGCTTTCATCAACCCCCTTAAGGCGATCGAGTTCTATTTGGACGCGATTGATACTATTAGAAGCCTCTAGATTATTGAACTGAAACAAATAGGAGGGAAAATCTAGCTTGGCGACAGCCCCCTCTTCGATAAGTTTATCGTAGGCGGCTAGTCTTTCATCCGTTGAGTTCTGGAAATTTTTAAGGTATCGAGCATGGGAGAGATAGGCTTCTCGCTGTTTTTGATTACTGGATAATTGAACTTGAAGTGCTTTAATCTGAAGCTGATTCGCCTTTTGCTGGCGCTCTATTGAGGCTGCATTCAATTGGCGACGACTCACTTCAATAGAGTCAACTCTTTCATCCTGCTGCTTGAGATCCGCTAGTCTATCCTTTTTATCTTTTAATTCTGTTTCTAATTCAGGAAACTCTAAAGTTGCCAGTAACTGACCTTTTTTGACAGAATCTCCCGGTTGAATCAGGAGGGTTAACACCCGTCCACCTTGACGGGGTTCGATATTAACAATAGAACGAGGAATCAAAATGACCGCTCGTCCTTGAACAGGTGTCGGAATCTTGCCAACTATCGCCCAATAACTCAATCCTCCGAGCAAAAGACCCACAGGCATTAAGCGCAGGATTATCTCCCCTAATCTTCCTGTTGGCTCCGAATATTTAGACGTTTTTTCTGAATCAATTTTAGAATCAATTCCCGTTTTTATTTGCTTATTATCCTGATGTTCTATCCTAGCCTGCGTTGTTTTCTTCGCACCCATATCTGGCTGCTGATAATTCTGATCAGACATAGATTCAGCTTGATTTTTTGCCATTGTACTGAAATGAGTAAAAATCACTTAATTTGTAACATTATAAACATTCAGAGGATATTACTTTAGATTAGGAAAATCCTCTGAAAAAATCGCTCAAGCTATTTTTGAGACAGGATGACTAGGGTACGTCGAAAGATTTACCGAAGGCTCAAACCTTTAAAATTTCGTGTAAGAAAGATAATAAAGTAGTACGCTTGATGTGAGCTAAAACAACCTAATAGGCATCAAGTATTTGAGTCCAACACTCCCACTAGAGAGATAATCTATCGAAGGAGTTTACACCATTCCAGCTTTTAACTTACATAAGGCCTATAGTTTCATTGTAACCGTTCAGAGGGGGGATGTCAAGCCGCCAGTGGCATTGACTCTGTGGAAGGACTCTCCTGGGGCAGCAGAGAAGGAGAAGCACTGCCTTTCCTAGAGGCATGGATGCTACTCTCTCACAGTAGCCGCTCTTTTCTACGTCTTTTTAGATTACTAGATTTTGTCCCCCCTTGAACGGTTACTTCAAGGGAGAAAAAGCGATCGGGCTATAATAGAGAAAATTTCACTTTAGCTTGAGAGAAATTCACTATGACAGCCACTATTGAAGACATTCGGGCAATACTAAAGCAATTAGCTCAATCCCAACAAGAGTTATCCCAAGCTCAAAAAGAAACGGATAAACAAATTAACAGAGTTAGTCAGCAGATTGGGGAGTTGGGCAATCGTTTAGGAGAGTTTGTCGAGTGGCAAGTACGTCCTGCGGTGGTGCGTCTGTTTCAGGAGCGGGGTATTGATGTCCATGAGTTTCACCCTGGTATTTCGGTAAAACGGGATAATGAGGGTTTAGAGATTGATCTATTAGTAGTGAATGATACGGATGCCATTTTAGTGGAGGTCAAAAGTAAGTTAACTCAAAGGGATGTGGACGAGCATTT
>NZ_SFBY01000167.1:0-7585 GCF_007095505.1 Microcystis sp. M_QC_C_20170808_M3Col | reverse complement strand
AGATGGGGAGATGGGGAGATGGGGAGATGGGGAGATGGGGAGATGGGGAGATGGGGAGATGGGGAGATGGGGAGATGGGGAGATGGGGAGATGGGGAGATGGGGAGATGGGGGAATTCAACTAAAACCCCAACACCCTAACACCCTAACACCCTAACACCTATTTTTAACTTTTAACTTTTTTCTTTGCCAATGAATGCTTTATCAATACCGACGTGGATGGTTCATGTATCGAGTGTCGTAGAATGGATAGCGGCGATCTGGTTAGTCTGGACCTATGGCGACATCAGTAGCGATCGATCGTGGCGAATGTTATCTTGGGGAATGTTACCCGCTTTAATTGGGGCAATGTGTGCCTGTACATGGCATTTTTTTGATAATATCAGTGCCTTATCCTGGTTAGTCACCCTACAGGCAGCCATGACTGTCTTAGGAAATTTTACCCTCTGTGCTGCCGGTTGGTGGCTGTGGCGTTCCAGCAAAATCAGCGTTAACAATGAATAAAGAGAGTTTATTTGCCATCTCCCTGTTTCCCTATCTGGGGTTTCTTTGGTTGATCACTCGTTCGGGAAAAATGCCCCGTTTAGCCTTAATTGGCTTTTATGTGCTGTTAATCTTCGTTTTTATCACCATTCCTGCCGGTATCTACGCCAAAATCCACTATGGTCAAGAATTGGCTAACGTCGATTGGTTACACGGCAGCGCCGAACTTTTCCTCACCCTCTCCAATATTCTCGTCGTCTTAGGTTTTCGTCAGGCAATTTTAGCGAAAAAGGAAACAGAGAAAGGGGAACAGTGAACAGGGAGCAGTGAACAGGGATAAGGGGTGTAGGGAAGTGGGAAGTGGGGAAGTGGGGAATTGGGAATTGGGAATTGGGGTGTAGGGTGTAGGGTGTGGGAAGTGGGGAAGTGGGGAAGTGGGGTGTGGGGTGTGGGGAAGTGGGTAAGTGGGTAAGTGGGTAAGTGGGGAAGCTGTCTCATCACCCTATCACCCCAAAACCCTATCACCCTATTTCCTGACTCCTATCTCCTGTCTCCTATCTCCTGATAACTGAATTGTGATACAATCGCCCCAAAACGTCCCTGCGTCAGTCAACTATGTCCCCGATTACACCGTCCATCAGTGTCAACGAACCAAACCCGCAGGCTGCTATCCAGACTTTATCGGTAGTGGTTCCCATTTATAACGAAGTGGACAGTATCCCCCATCTCGTCGAGAGTATCGCCACGATTTTGCGTTCTTATCAAATTAACTACGAGATAATCTGTGTTGACGACGGTTCTAAGGACGGTTCCACCGAGGTTTTAACTAATTTAGCCAAAAATCGCGATGATCTCAAGGCGGTAATATTGCGACGCAACTACGGACAAACCCCCGCCATGGCTGCCGGATTTAATTATGCCACGGGACAGGTCATCGTTACCCTCGACGGCGATTTACAGAACGATCCCAATGATATACCCCTATTATTGGCCAAATTAGAGGAAGGTTATGACCTCGTGAGTGGCTGGCGCAAAAATCGCCAAGATGACCGGGTAAAACGGCTTTTACCCTCAAAAATAGCTAATTGGCTGATAGCAAAGGTTACAGGGGTCAAATTACACGACTACGGTTGTTCTTTGAAAGCCTATCGAGCCGAATTAGTCGCCGATATGAATCTCTACGGGGAATTACATCGCTTTTTACCCGCATTAGCTTTTATTGAAGGGGCAAAAATAACCGAAATTCCCGTTAATCACCACGCTAGACGGTTCGGACAGAGTAAATATGGTTTAGGTCGCACAATTCGCGTGATTATGGACTTATTTACTGTCTTTTTTATGAAAAAGTTCCTCACCCGTCCGATGCACATTTTTGGATTCTACGGACTTTTATCGATGGTAGTGGGGATTATTTTAGGCACTTATCTGACTATTCTCAAACTCGGTTTCGGACAAGAAATCGGCGATCGACCTTTGTTAATCCTGGCCGTGTTATTCTTTTTAACTGGGGTACAATTACTCTGTTTTGGTCTTTTGGCAGAAATTTTGATGCGAACTTACCATGAATCCCAAAAACGTCCTATCTACCGCGTTCGTACTGTTGTCGGGGATAGGGGATTTTTCAGTGAGCAGTGAGCAGTAAACAGTAAACAGTAATCAGTGAGCAGTAATCAGTAATCAGTAAAAAGACAGTAGGAAGCTGCTATTTAATACTGCCCACTTAATACATACTGCACACTTAAAGTAGGGAGGCACAATTATTTGTAGGATGGGTTAGCGCACTTCGTAACATGAGCGGGTGTTGGGTTTCATGCTTCAACCCAACCTACGTTCTCAAATCTGATAACTGATAACTGATAACTGAAAAAAATATGACTATTTGGGAACTTGATTTTTATTCGCGGCCGGTGGTGGATGAAAATAATAAAAAAAGATGGGAAGTATTAATCTGTGAAACTCCAGCAACAATCGATCGCTCCTCCGATACAATATTTAAATATGCCAGTTATTGTCCTAATACAACGGTTAATTCCCAATGGTTAGGAGAGGCAATTACTGCAGCTATCAAGGAAGCGGGGGTAACTCCCAAAAAAATTCGCTTTTTCCGTCGTCAGATGAATAACATGATTAGCAAAGCTTGCGAGGATATCGGTATTCCCGCTTCCCCTAGTCGTCGCACTCATGCTTTAACTAGATGGATAGAAGAAAGAATGGTTAATTTCTACCCTCAAGAAGTTGGTTATGATCAAAATTTAACTAAAACCGCTTCCGTGAATTATCCTCCTTTAAATGCGGTTCCCCTTCCCGATGCTGTCCGGGGAGATAAGGCAGATAAATGGGCTTTTGTCACGCTAGAATTGTCTTCTTTTAATGATATAAAAGATTGGGATATTAGCTTCGGAGAAAATTTGCCTACACTAGGGATGGGATTAGATGAAAATCTCAAAATACCCGGTTTAGTTATTTTTTCTCCCCGCGCTTTACCCTTAGCTGGTTGGATGTCAGGGTTAGAAATGGCCTATTTAAAGTTAGAAACTGGTTCTCGTCCTCTGCTACGTTTAGAAACAGGTGCTAGTGATAGCTGGATTCTCGTCAACGTCACTAATGCCGAGACTTTAAACGAAGCCAAAAACTTTGAAGAAGCTAAACAAAAAGCGAATAATCTGCATTTTTTAGCCATTCAATCTAACCCTGAATCGGAATCCTTCGCCGGTTTTTGGCTATTACAAGAAGGAACTCAAGAGTAAAGTTTATTAAAGGTGGGTTTTCAATCCACCCCCACAGAATTAACTTAAAAACATTGTCTAGTCCAACTACCGTGTAACCCGTAGGGAATATGATGTTTAAGATGAATAATCCCTAGGGAATTAGTGATATCTTTAGCATCTAAGATTACCATATTCGATCGATGATTGGCCGCATCGTAAGTGACTACCAATAACCAACCATCATCTTCAGCAATTCCATCGGGTTTAGGCACAAAAATTGGCTCACCTGCGAATCCCCGGGGAGCAAAAGAATGTAACTGTTTTTCTCCCGTTAATAAGTCCAGTTTTAAGATTGCTTGCAAAGGAGCATTACCAGTGGCATGATGAGTGGCAGCGATGTATAAATAACGGTAATCTTGACCAACTTTTGCAGGATTAATGCTGGGAAATTCACAACAATGCTCTAGAATACATTCTCTTGTAACGGTATTTTCTGATAAATTTAGTGTAAATCGCCACAGATGTCCGGGAGCTAAACTATCAAAATCTACCGATTGAAAATTGCTATTTGAATCCAGTTGTGGTAAGGATTGATAACAAATAGAATCGATATAGATTTTCTCCCCTTGCTCAAAAGCATTGCTATGATGGAACACAAAACCCGATGGAGTTTCTAAAACTTTCACTTCTCCTTTGTTAGGATCCCGGGGGATAATAATAATCTTAGTTAACTTGTCCGGTTGATTGATGACGCATTCTCCCGCACCTTTTAACCCAAAAAGAAAGGGAAAAGGATTATAACTAACCGGGTTTTGGAAAAAGATAGCGTAGTGGGGAGTAATAACAAAATCGTGGATAAAACAGAAGCCCGGTATACTGTGGGTATGACGACGTAATAACTTACCCGTGGGACTAATTTCGTAGAGAGTAATGGAACTCGACAAACCCGTTTTAATGGCAAAATTTACCAGACAAGGTTGATGATTATCGAAGATACAAGCGGGATCGATGCGAGGATGAGCGGCAAAAGAATCGCCTTTTTCCAAGATACCATCGAGACAGTCTAAACCAATAGTATCAAGGGTTTTAGCATCGAGGCGATGGGGTTCGGCCGCTTCCCAAAGTGCCAGTAATTTATTACCCCAGTAGATAACATTAGTATTAGCAATATTTTTCAGACGCAAATCAAAAGCATTGGCGAAAATTCCCCCCGGTTTTTTCGTGCCGAAAACTCCGCGATAAAGGGGTTTTCCCGCTTTCTGTTCCTGGAGATAACCCTCAGTTTTAACAAAACGATTACGATAATGTACGCGCCCATGATTGAAGCTAATCGCACTGATCATACCATCCCCATCGAAGGGATGAGCGATCGCAGTGCCAGCGATATCGAGTAAACCGGGGCCGTTTTTAAAGACTGTACCCTGTAAATCGGGGGGAATTTGCCCCTCGATGTCTTCTACCTCGTAATCGTACTCGTTAGGTTGGGATTGATAGCCTTTTTGCCAATCCTGACGATTATAGGATTTTTCGCCAATTGTCGGAGTTAATACCATAGTAGTTTTACGTTTGTATTTACTTTTCTTAACATAACTTAAAACTACCAGACCTAAAAAGAAGGGGGTGGCGAATCATTTTTCCAGCTATTCACCCCCTCCTTGCGGTCGTGTTATTTAACAAACAACATTTCTTGATAGGTAGGTAAGGGCCAGAAATTGTCAGCTACTTCCCCTTCCAGTGTGTCAGCATATTCGCGCACCTGATCCATCAAGGGACGGATAGTTTGAGCAGAATACTGCATATGTTCCTCGATCGAGGCAAAATCCTGTTTAGCTATGGCCGCACTCAGTTTGCTAACGCCATCCATCAGTAATTTAATTAGATTCGAGACAGTTTGGGCGCTTTCCTTATCGATCTCGATACCGATCGCCGCAGCATTAGCGATCGCCAATGACAATTCCGACAAGTAGCGAACGGCAGCGGGATAAATAATCGTTTTAGCCATACTTACCACCAGTTTCGCCTCCACCTCGATGGCCAGTAAATACTGTTCCGCATAGACATCAAAACGACTTTCCAGTTCAACGGGAGTAAACACACCCATGCGGGTAAACAGTTCTTCGATATAATCGGCCTTCAGCACGGGTAAAGCATCGGCAGTGGTGCGGAGATTAGCTAAACCGCGCTCTTCTACCGCCATTTTGTGCCATTCCGGGGAATATCCGTTACCTCCGAAGATCACATTTCTGTGTTTGTCCATGATCTCCTTGAGAACACCCTGGGCAGCAGTATTGAGGTCTGCTCCGGCTTTCATCTGGCTTTCTAAGTTATCCGCCACCCAAGTCAGGGAATCGGCTAGAATCGTGTTCATCGCCACCAGCGGCCCGGAAACTGACTGATTAGAACCCACGGCGCGGAATTCAAAGCGATTGCCCGTAAAAGCAAAGGGAGAGGTACGATTGCGATCGCCGGGATCCTTGGGAAATACCGGCAGGGTATCGACACCCAGATCCATCAACCCTGGGGCATCAGAACCCCCAATTTGTCCTTGGCTAATTTGGTCGAATACCTTTTCTAACTGGCTGCCCAAATATACCGAAATAATGGCGGGAGGAGCTTCATTTGCCCCCAAACGGTGATCATTGCTGGCGGTAGCCACCACTGCGCGTAAAAGCGGCCCGTACTTGTGAACACCACGAATAACCGCCCCACAGAATAACAAAAACTGCATATTAGCGTGGGGAGTATCGCCCGGATCCAGCAGATTGCCCTGGGTAGCGTTGCCGACAGACCAGTTAACGTGTTTTCCCGAACCATTAATCCCTGCAAAGGGTTTTTCGTGCAGTAGGCAAACAAAACCGTGTTTTTTAGCCGTACTTTTCAGCAAAGTCATAATTAACTGCTGATGGTCACTGGCCACGTTAGCGGCCTCGAAAAAGGGGGCAATCTCGAACTGTCCGGGAGCGACTTCATTATGGCGGGTTTTGGCTGGAATGCCGAGGCGATACATTCTTTCCTCGACTTCCTGCATAAACACCTGAACCCGTTCGGGAATCGCGCCAAAATAATGATCGTCGAACTGTTGACCCTTAGCGGCGGGTTTACCAAATAGGGTGCGACCGGTGAGCAGTAAATCGGGGCGACTATGGGCAAAATGAGCATCTACGAGGAAATATTCCTGTTCAGCGCCGCAGCTGGAGTTAACGGGGGCGACTTCCGTATGTCCTAAGAGCTTCAGCACCCTGGTGGCGGCTTTACTCATCGATGAAATCGAGCGTAAAAGCGGCGTTTTTTTGTCGAGGGCCTCTCCTGTCCAAGAGATGAACACCGTGGGGATACACAGGGTTACACCATTATCCGTCTCCATGACGTAGGCTGGACTGGTGACATCCCAAGCGGTGTAACCCCGCGCTTCAAAGGTGGAGCGAAGTCCGCCGTTAGGAAAGGAGGAGCCATCGGGTTCCCCCTGTACTAAGACTTTGCCCGTAAATTCTGTGATCACCGAACCGTCGCTCTGCACGGAGATAAAACCATCATGTTTTTCGGCGGTGGCGTTAGTCATCGGATAGAAGACGTGAGCATAGTACAGCGCCCCTTTGGACGTGGCCCAATCCTTCATCGCTGCCGCTACTGCACTGGCGATGGAAACGTCTAATTTTCCACCAGTTAAAATCGTGTTTTTGACCGATTTGAATACGTCTTTCGGCAGACTGGCCTGCATTTTGCTCAGGGTAAAGACATCGGTTGCCCAGAGGGCCTCTAAACGTTGCGGAATTTTGCTCGGTAGGGGTTTACGGTCTGTGACTTGAGAGATAGCTTGAACACGCGTTCCATAACTCATAAGTATTTTTCCTATTTGGCTGTGTCGTGGATAAAGGGTTACTTTATTTAGGCGATGACAAGTTTCCTACTAACTTTGATGTTGAATTCCGGTCAGAGGCTATTCTCCGCTTAATAATTTCGATCCCACGGCACAAGCTTCTGTGCGGTTTTTATCTGCTTGCGCCGGCCTCTTTCCCGATCAATTAGCAACACCAGCTTTCATCTTAAGAACAGATAATCGAGAGATTTGTATCAAACATTACAAATATCCCTATAAATGTTTCAGCCAGTGAACTTCTGTTTTGATCTAATGATTTTGAATAATGGGACTTATAGCGGTATTCGCTTGAGTGAGATACAGACAAAGTCTTGCCTAGAATGACTTATAGCTTGTTGCAGTATACCTCATTCGACTGCATACCGCTATAAATAAAACCTACTGTGAAGAAATTTGGCTCTTCGGTGGTGATTCGGTAGTAGTGATAGCGGCTTAATCCTTTGCTTTGCTGTGCATTATAGTCATGGATAAAATACCAAACAGCTCCAACGTGATTCTCCATTTTTTTAGAGAAAGAT
>NZ_SFBY01000166.1:0-5688 GCF_007095505.1 Microcystis sp. M_QC_C_20170808_M3Col | reverse complement strand
TCGTTCTGACTTTATCTGTGTGGGAATTTTCTTAACTCCTTCAACCAAACCCTTTACTACACAAGGATTTTAACCTTTTTTGTCCTCGATCGCTTTTTTATTTAAGCGAACGGTGAGTCTTAATTGACAAGAATTCTCTCGATTGGCTAAAATGGCGGTCATGTAGATAGAAAAAGTTCCTAACCGTAATTCCCCCCCGCTTTTCTCTCATCAGATTCTTAAGGAGTAGTTATGCTCGAATCTAGTTCCACGATCAAAATAGGCTTATCAGGCAATCTCTTAGATGGACTGAATCCTAGCTGGAATCCAAGCAATGGTGTGACCAACATTCTGTTCAAACCTGAAAAAGAAGCGATAAAACCTGAAGAGATAGAGCCGGTGGACCATCGTGGAGAATGGTCTTTCCCTGATATTACGCTACATGAATCAGCAAAAAGTCTATTGGATGAGCTAATTCCTTACGAAGTCATCAGTCCCGCCAGCGATATAGACGCTCCCAAAATAGGATCTGGCGCACTTTTGGTGGGTATGCTCGATAATCACGCCGCATTGACGCAGTTATCTACAACTATCGGGGTAGATCTGACAAATCCTGATTATTGCTACGCTCTGGTTAAACTAACTCGTCTTGATGGTTCAGATACACACGCTTCGGCTGCAAGCGGTATTTTGGTCCATGCTCGTCCGAGAAATCCAGAGGCTGCCTACAATTTAACTGAAAATTTTAAGTCTGATGTCATCAAACTTCGTCATGGGGGAAGAGTTAGAAGCCATGATTTTGACGGTGTGTTCAATGTTAAAACGGCTACGCAGGTGCTCAATTCATTTGCTGAGCATGGAACGCACTACGTCTCTTCTGTGCAGTTAGGGGATACGATTTTGCAGGTTTTTGCATATACGAAAGAGAAGTTTGAGGAAATTAAAGAAGCCTATGCCGATGGGACAAACAATCCACTCAGCGGTACGGGTTCGCAGGATTTTGCACAGTTCACCACTAATAGTGCCACCGGTATATACGGCTTGGTGTCTGCTTACGGAAATATCATCTCTTTGAGTAATTCGCAAATTTTTCAGACAACACTTGAAAATGGAGACTGGATCGATACACTCTGGTCAAAGAAAAACAGTGTTTTTTCCCTTTTCAACCCCCAATCAAAACTCTCTTTGATTGAATTAGAACAGCACTTTAAGGATCAGACAGTCATACAGGTTCAACTGGCAAGTCTTAGTGTAATGATAGAGCAAAAGCGAGGTTTGATATGGCAACGTGTCTTTAAAGCGGCTATGGTGCAAAAATACCGCACAACCATTGAGGCAAACTTTGCTATCTACGATGACCGCAATTTTGTTTTAATGTTGCCAGAAGATTTGCCAAACCTAGTTTCATATATCGCTACCCCTACGATCAATGTCTATAAAACAAGGTTAGATATATCGCAGATGCAGTTTGTAGCCAAGGATGAGGTGAAGAACTTTACTCTTTTTAGCAATGTTCTTACTTCTTCAGGTAATACCGAAGTAGCAATTCCGGGAAACAACGTAAAACTGTTTGGTCAAGTGCTTGATATGCGTACCAATGCACAAGCAAAGAATATCAAGCTTAGTGATAGTGCCTTTACATCATTAGAGATTGGGTGCAGCGAATTTTTAGGCGCATTAATGGTTCAGAACGAGTCAGGAACTGCGTATAACGTCATTGTTGACGGCATTAAATTTGCTCTTGATGGCAGTACAGTAGTGGTAGATTCTGATGTGCGGGTAGTTCCACCTTCTGATTCTCTGCCACTGTTAGTCAATAGTCTTCAATATTCCATGACTTTTGCCGAAGCAGTTATGAGTGGCCAGAGCAGTCAGCAAAGCACTCCTCTTCAGACGTTTATCGGCAACTATCTCAAGTGGCTGGCAACTATTATCCCTTCTACAACAAGCGATGAAGAGCTTTTGGCTCTAAGGGTACGTGCTCTCGATCTTGCTAATTATGCCATTAATCCAAACTACGGGAGCTTTGTTCCGATCCTACCGGCAAAAGATTATGATCAGTACATCGTAAGCATTCTAGATTATCTTGTTCGGATTCAGTATCAAATTGCTGAAAATAACCAGAAAATAGCTAACCGAAGAACGCAAGAACTTGTGATTGATGTAGGTAAGACACTTAATCAAAATATTGTTGATACTGGTAAGCTTGTCAGTGACATTATTAATGCTAATGTCGCACAACAAAAAGATATGGAAGGGTTTTACGACAACCTGATAAGTCAGCGAGAACAAGAAGCACAAAGGCAACAAACCAGTATCAATGAGCTAAAAGGGTCGCTCTCTTCTGCACAAGGTGATGTTAATTTTGCCGTACAGAAATATAAGTCGGCGGTAGAGCAGTGGAAGACAATGGAGAACATTAAATTTGGGCTGGATGTAGCCACAAATCTCTTTACTATCGGCGTTACAATCGCCGATATGGGTGCTTCACCAATTAGTGCAGTTAAAGAGCTTTCTTCAATAGTGCAGAACATTAAAAAGATGCAGGATGTTTTCAAGGCCACTTCCGAGCTTTACAATGGTGCGGTCTCAGCTAGAGAACGAATCCAACAGGCACAAGAGACCTTAGATAAACTTGAGAAGGCTGCTTTTGGAAGCCCTTCAACCGAGTTGTCTTGGGATGAAATGTCGATTCAGTTTACCCAGATTATGGCAACAGGCCCGGATGTGAAAGAGGCGAAAGCCGAACTTCAGGCTGCTTTCTCAACCCTCATACTGCGCGGTAAAGCCGTCACCAATGCCGAGTCATCCCTCCATGCTATACAACGGGATATCTACACAAATCAGCAGCAAAAACAGATTAATGCCAATCAGTCCAAACGGCTGGAAACACTTCAAAACAAACTTAACCCTCAAGATATTCAAAACCTTGACAAAGACGGGATTGACCTAATGGGTCTAACTGGGCATCTTGTATTCATTCAAAACCAGATGCTCACCATACTTGCCAAGGCCTTCTTACAAAAAGATCTGGCACTGCAATACGAGAATCTGCAACCTGCCACCTTGATTGGAGCGTTTAGTCTCTTAAAGTTCAACGCGGCCATCGTACAGCAAAATGCCACTACGATCACGGCAAAATCTGCATTAGCACGATATCAACAAGCTACAACTCAACCTCTGAATTTTGTGATCCCTAATGTAAAGCCGTCTGATCTGACAGGTGGAGCAATTTTTAATACTACTATCTTTGCTGATGCACCGCTTTTCTATGAATATGTCGATGTTCGGGTTGTATCAGTTGTGGCGACCATTGACGGTGTAGAATCGACCGAGAGTGGTACATACTTGTTAAGGCTTGCCTATAACGGCACGCCCTTTCACGATCGAAACATCGAACGAAATTCCCTTAATTTCCGTACCCCATCGCGTGAGCGGATTTATGCCTATAAAGTTGAGGGAAACAGGCCTAATTTCACTGATGGCGGCCAATCTTGGTCTCAGGGGGTTAGTCGAATCACACCGTTTTCGACTTGGGATATTTCTTTCCCCGATACCCGGACTAATAAAGGGATTAAATTCAACAAAGATTTCTTAACAATCACCCTCTCGTTTGTCCTAGAAGCCCGTATTGTTGATGCACAGGAGATGATGCGGCTGAAAGCTGCCAAGGGAATGGGAATGATGCTTGGTGCTGCACCTACGGCTTTTATGGAACGTCGAATGGCTCTGGCGGCAGCAGCACTTCCTAGTACTGCGGAGCTTATTTCAGAACCCAAACGATACGCTCTGGCGGCAGCAGCACTTCCTAGTACTACGGAGCTTATTTCACAAATGTATGCCCAAGGGAGCTGTACAAACGGATGGGATGTCGTTTTTAATATGGGTTTAGAGCAGATTAATTCTGCGCTTCAGGATCAGTATAAATCGCTGAAAACAGATACCACCTACAAAAACACCATTACTGTTGAGACTTCTGAGGTTTATCCCGGTGGCATAACGATAATAAATAAATTCACCATCAACTATGGCTGTCCATTGTTAACCTTCAGTGTTAACAGCACTAATAATGCAACGCTTGATATGGAGATCCTCAGCGGTTCGGTGCAGAAGTGTTCAAAAGTTGGATCAGGACCGACAAATTGTGATCCACCTCAAGATATTAGCGGTGAAACTTTGAAAGCCATCATAGATCTGGGTCAGGTGGCGGGTCATACAACTGTAGATGGAGCAGTACATGATGTGCTGAAAGTTCAGCTTAATATGGCAAAAGGGGCGTTTGACATTAGCCAAATTAAATTAACTGATGCGACAAAAGTGGAGTTTAATAAGGCAGTCAAAGCCTACTTTGTTAATAACCCAGTTATTTTCGACATCAACACACTTGACCTTACCAATATTCCAACCCTTGAAGCACTAAAACCAAGCAACTTTCTATTTAAACCGTATGAGTCGCCATCGGGTACGCAAATGTTGCAACTCTTTATTATGACGGGAGGAAGGGCATTACTTAACTATTCCCGGGCATTTCTGAATAATATTCCCGAACCACTACCATTAGGACAACAAAGCAGTATGATGATCCGCTCGGAGGTTGTATTTAGAGACGTACTGCCGAAAAGTCTTCAAAACAATGGCTGGACACTTACGGGAGTAGATCCTCAAGATATGAACAAGGCATGGTCGGGGAAATTTACCAGTGCCTCGGTTTCAGCTTCAGTTGACTTGAGTAAGTTTTTTACCTCTACGGCGGCTGGTGGTTTCGCCACCTACTCCATTCCAGAGGGTAATACGGTTAGTTGGTCCCTACATGGTACAACGGTTACTGTACAGAAAGATGGACAAGTAGCTTATGGCGGTCAACAAAAGACTACATTGAACTATAATCAACATCTGTGTTTCTACAATATGATTTCCGTGGAATGCATCGACAGTATCTTGTCAACTGATGTGACCGTAGAAACTAACGCGACGCTGAGTCTCAATGTAGGTGGTTCAGGACGGGAGCAAACGATTACCATAGCAACGTCGGGTTCAAACGTTAACGTCACAGGCCACCTTTCAGGTGGTGGTCCATCCAGTTCGGATGACTTCGAAGCGCAGGTAAATCAGAAAATTCGAGACCAGATACCTAATCAAATTGCACGTGAGATCTCGTTCAATTTTGAGGCAATCTCTCTATTTGCCTTAAAAAATCTTCTCTTTCCTTCAAACAATTACATCGACTTTAGTTTCAGCGCACTTCCGGGGGATCTGCTTGTTGTAGGTAATTTCACAAAAGATTGAGAAGTCATAAACAAACTGGCGGAGGCTGTTGTCCCTAGATTTTAGCTGAAGGCTAAAATACAGGGACAATAGCAGGGTAAAGCCCGCTATATCGAGCCATTAAAAGCTGATGATCATGATAGTGAATGGATGGCTGTTTTAGTCCCTTTAAGGAATTCTAGATGTGAGGGGAGAACGCCTGTCTATTTAGGGCTTGCTGAAAGAAGCTGTAACCTTTATCGGAAAAGGCTTTTAGCTGAATTGAGAGTCGCTCAGGTGCAAGGAAATCTGCTAAAATCGCTTAAAACCCTTGCACCTTCCTTGGCTAGTACTAATGTATCGCAAGATTGAGCAACTGCCAACCTCACCAGAAAACTTCGAGTTTCCCTCGGAGGGGAAATTATCCCCAGACAATCGTTGGGTTATCATGGCCAATCTAATTCC
>NZ_SFBY01000165.1:0-6788 GCF_007095505.1 Microcystis sp. M_QC_C_20170808_M3Col | reverse complement strand
CATTTTACCCACGGGGTACTTAGATAAAATCAGTATAGCACAATAAAAGTTAAGTTAACAAGCTATAGTTTAAAAAGCCGTCCTAAAAGGACGGGGCTTTAACCCAAAATTTCGGTAAAAATCAAAAATTGTTGTTAGGGTTAGGAGCCGGTCGTCAGTAGTCAGGAGAATTAAGAATGAATAATAAGCAATTAAATGGTCTATTCACAGATTTTAGGCCATTTAATCCTTATTTTTGCCGTTTTTGACTCCTCAAAAATTAATTATGCGAGAGGTCTAAAGCCAAAAAGTAGCAAGGGGTTTGGCTGTTGCGGGTTGGGGAGAAAGGAGCGGGGGGGGGATAAATAGGGTTTGCGGCAAAAAGTTTTTCGTGGGGGTAGGGTGTGGGGTGTGGGGTGTAGGGTGTAGGGTTTTACCCATTTTCAGAGGGTCAATTACCTAATTTTCGGGGAAAAAGTACCTAATTTTCCCCCCCGATCACTGCCATGGCCGCCACTTTTGGATTTCAAAAAATTCTAAAAGTCTTATCCAACAAGGTTTTTAGATTTATTCAGCAAGCCCTAAATAAAAATAATCTCGGAGTCTCGGAGTCTCGGAGTGTCCTGATTAGGCTGTCTCTTGGGCAGCGGCTAATTCTGCCAGTTTTTCCTGTTGATCCTTGGCGATACAGGATTGGAGCACCTCTTCGATATCGCCGTCTAAAATGCGATCGAGGGAAAAATTCTGATTTAAGCGATGATCGGTGAGACGATTATCCTTATAGTTATAGGTGCGAATTTTTTCCGATCGCGAACCGGTTCCCACCTGAGAGCGTCGCATGGAACTGACCGCTTCCTGTTGTTCCTGTAACTTCATATCGTACAGTTTCGCCCGGAGAATCTGCATGGCCCGTTCCCGGTTTTGCAATTGCGATCGCTCTTCGGTGCAAAAAACCCTGATTCCCGTGGGTTTATGGATTAAATCGACCGCAGTTTCCACTTTATTGACATTTTGACCGCCTGCGCCCCCGGATCTAGCCGTGGTTAACTCAATATCCTTGGGATCGATATGCACTTCCACATCGTCCACTTCTGGCATAATTGCCACGGTAGCGGTGGAAGTGTGGACGCGACCACTCGCTTCCGTCAGAGGAACCCGCTGCACCCGATGGACTCCCGCCTCAAATTTCAGCTTACTATAGACGTTATCGCCTTTAATCTCTAAAATTGCCTCTTTAAATCCTCCCATATCCGCCGGAGATTCACTCAAAAGGCTAACTTTCCAGTTTTGAGTTTCGGCATATTTTGAGTACAAACGCACTAAATCCCCCGCCCAAATACTGGCCTCATCACCTCCGGTCCCAGCGCGAATTTCTAGCATGATATTCTTTTCATCGAGGGGATCCCGGGGCAGCAGCAGAATTGTTAATTGGTCTTCCAAAGTGGCGATTTTTTCCTCCAATTCTGCCACTTCTAGGGCGGCCATTTCCCGTAATTCGGGATCACTGGCGGATTCTTTGAAGATTTGTTTCGCACCGATTAAATCCTCTTGACTTTTTTGCCAAATTTCGTAGGTGTTGACCGTTTCCTCTAGGGAAGCGCGGGATTTGGCCAGACGATGCAATTCACCCGGATTACCGGTGACATCGGGATCCGCTAGACGACGGGTTAATTCTTTGTAGGTCTGTTCTACAGATTGCAGTTTGTCTAGTAAATAACTTTCAGCCATAATCGATAGCCACAAATAGGGTTAAACGGGGTTAATTTGAAGATAACCCGCAAATTCACTGGATTAGAAGCGTCTGACAGATAATAGAGACGCAATCCTTTTAATTGTCTTAATTTTCTTTGTCCGGAGTTCTTCGAGCGAGGAAAAATCCCGCTCAACTGCTGACAGTCAGTCAGTTCTGCTAATACTTAGAAATATTTTTGGGCCAGCAAGCGGCAAGGGAAGACATTTTTTTCTTAACCAGATTATTCCTATATCTAAAACTATCATTTTTTGGCCGGTTTGAGCAAGTAATCTTAAATTCTGTTTAAAAGCAGGGAAGTGGGGTAGTGGGGAGTATTTTCAGTTATCAGTGAGCAGTAACCAGTTATCAGTGGGGTAGTGGGGAGTATTTTCAGTTATCAGTGAGCAGTAACCAGTTATCAGTGGGGTAGTGGGGTAGTTGGGTAGTTGGGAGACCACTTCGTGCGCGTTGCGGGGGAGCAGGGAGAAAAAAGCTGATAACTGATCACTGATAACTGATCACTGAATACTAAACCTGGCAGAAAGGGGGACAAAAAATGCTAGGATTGCCACAGCACAGAGAAAAGTGAAAGAAAGGAATATAACTTTACATGGAAGAGTTTGACAAGTCAATATCCTTTGATGGCAGGGATATTCGACTAAAAATAGGGCTTTTAGCCCCCCAAGCTGGCGGTAGTGTTCTGATCCAATCGGGAGAAACGGCGGTTTTAGTGACAGCAACCACAGCCAAAGCCAGAGAAGGAGTAGATTTCCTGCCCTTGACCGTTGACTACGAAGAAAGATTATACGCCGCTGGGCGCATCCCGGGAGGATTTTTGCGTCGTGAAGGTCGTCCCCCGGAAAAAGCGATTCTGACCGGTCGTTTGATCGATCGCCCCCTGCGGCCTCTATTCCCCAGTTGGCTGCGGGATGATATCCAAGTGGTCGCTACGACCCTCTCAATGGACGAGGAAGTCCCCCCGGATGTTTTGGCCGTTACCGGGGCTTCCGTGGCAGTTATGCTGGCGGGGATTCCCTTCCAAGGTCCGATGGCAGCGGTGCGCGTCGGTTTACTAGGGGATGAATTTATCATCAATCCCACCTACAAGGAAATCCATAACGGAGAATTGGATCTAGTGGTGGCCGGTAGTCCCGAAGGGGTGGTGATGATCGAAGCGGGAGCCAATCAGTTACCGGAACGGGATATTATTGAGGCGATCGATTTTGGTTATGAAGCAGTGCGCGACCTGATCAGCGCTCAACGGGAATTGATCGATCAGTTGGGTATTCCCCTCGTCACCCGAGAAGCGCCGGCAGTAAACGAAACCGTGCAGAATTTCCTAAAAGAACAAGCTAAAGAGGAAATTAAACAGATTCTCTGTCAGTTTACCCTCAGCAAAACCGAACGGGATGAGAAATTAGCGGCGATCGAAAATCGGCTCAAGGAAACTATAACCGCTCTCCCCGATGAAGATACCTTAAAAGCTCCAACGCTGGAAGAACCGAAGTTAATCGGTAATCTCTTTAAGGATCTGACCAAAAAACTGATGCGCGCCCAAATTATTGAGGATGGGGTGCGGGTTGATGGTCGCCAACTGGACGAAGTACGCCCGATTTCTTGCCGGGTGGGAGTTTTACCTCGTCGGGTTCACGGTAGCGGTCTGTTTAATCGCGGTTTAACCCAAGTGCTTTCGATCGCCACCCTTGGCACCCCCGGTGATGCTCAGGATTTGGGCGACGATCTCCATCCCGAAGACGAAAAACGCTATCTGCATCACTACAATTTCCCCCCCTTTTCCGTAGGTGAAACCCGTCCCATGCGTTCTCCCGGCCGTCGAGAAATTGGTCACGGTGCTTTAGCGGAAAGGGCGATCGTACCTGTCCTTCCCCCCCAAGAGGAATTTCCCTATGTGCTGCGGGTAGTGTCGGAAGTCCTCTCTTCTAATGGTTCCACCTCCATGGGTTCCGTGTGCGGTTCTACCCTGGCGCTGATGGATGCCGGTGTTCCCCTGAAAAAACCCGTTAGCGGTGCGGCCATGGGTTTAATTAAAGAAGGGGAAGAAGTGCGGATTTTGACCGATATCCAGGGTATCGAGGATTTTCTGGGAGATATGGACTTTAAGGTGGCTGGCACTGATTCTGGCATCACCGCTCTCCAGATGGATATGAAAATCCCCGGTTTAAGCCTGGAAGTGGTGGCCAAGGCGATCGAACAAGCTTTACCGGCCCGCAAACATATCCTAGAGAAGATGTTAGCGACCCTAGAAAAACCCCGCACGGAATTATCTCCCCACGCACCCCGGTTATTGACGATCAAGATCGATCCAGATCTGATCGGGTTAGTAATCGGGCCGGGTGGTAAGACGGTTAAAGGGATTACTGAACAGACCGGCACGAAAATCGATATCGATGACGATGGTACTGTCACCATTTCCTCTACCGATGGGGAACAGGCCGAAAAAGCTAAACGACTGATCTACAATATGACCCGCAAACTCAATGAGGGTGAGGTTTATCTCGGTCGCGTGACTCGCATTATCCAAATCGGCGCTTTTGTGGAAGTTTTGCCAGGAAAAGAGGGAATGATCCATATTTCCCAATTGGCCGAGGGACGCGTCGGTAAGGTGGAGGATGAAGTGGCCGTGGGGGATGAGGTGTTAGTCAAGGTACGGGAGATCGATAGTAAAGGTCGTCTCAATCTCACCCGTCTCGGTATTCATCCCGATGAGGCCGCCGCTGCCCGTAAAGCTGCTACTGTAGTCTAGGTAAATTTTCTGTTCACGGTTAACTCTCGATCGCTCGATCGAGGGTTTTTTTATCGCTAAAATTGCTTAAAAACAGCAATAGAGACGCAAAAACCACGCCTCTATCACGGTATTTTCCCTAGATATTGTTTCTGACTACCAGCTAGACTTGACCACACCGGGTAAAAGACCTTGGTGGGCCCATTCGCGTAAAACGTTGCGGGATAAACCAAAATCGCGATAGTATCCTCTCGGTCTGCCGGTCGTTAAACAACGGTTGCGGTGACGACTGGGGGCGCTATTGCGGGGTAATTCCTGTAATTTTTGGTGAATTGCCAGTTTTTCTTCAAAATCTTCGGCGGTACGGAATTGTTCTTTTAGTTCCGTCCGTTTAGCTTCGTATTTTTGTCTGAGATGAGCGCGTTTTTTCTCGCGTTCTACCATCGATTTTTTTGCCATGGGGTTTCTCGAAAAAGATTTAACCTGTAAAGACAGCATTCTCTATTTTGACATCCTCACCGCCGTAAACGGACGCTGATTCCTCACCACGCTACTTTTTTAGGGTAGTCGCCGAATGGGGTTGACGCAGATAGCGAAAAACGCTTAATTGCTTAAGTCTGACACTTTCTCCACGTCCATTTAAAGTCTCCGAATGCCCTCCGGCGACTAATTTAATTTGGGTTTATACATACCGACACAAGGTATGTTTTGCCTCTAGCATGGAGTTCCCAGCGGCCGTCAGCTTCCCCTTACTCATCGTCAACCCGTTGCAGGCATTTCAACCTAGCATATTTATTCGGTCGTATCTATGATAGGGGGGTTTTTTAGACCAGTAAGATTCTAACACAAAGCCGCCCTAAAAGGGGCGGGGTTTTCAACCCAAATTTTCGATAACCTGAATCTCTCCTTGGCAAAGCTAATTTTGGTCTTACAGCTTCATGTCTAGTCCGACTACACCTACAAGGCAAGCACTCTTAGGGACTACTCCCCAAGCGTAAATTCGGGTATGCCCTACCCTATTTAATTTTTTTGCTCTCCCACCTATGCCGTACTTTTTTTTGATTAGAGCAGTGAGGTATTGGGGCAACCCGAAATGGGTTGGTGACACCAGCCTTTGTCCAACGGTCAGTTCGCGTGTCACGACTACACATCTGATTTTCCGCTTACCAATCAGTTTAACACAAAGCCGTCCTAAAAGGACGGGGTTTTAACCCAAATTTTCGATGATAATTCTACCCGCTTCCCAACACCGGTGACAAAGGCAACATTTCTTGATATTAATGCTTAAAGTCCCAGTTGAAAATTTTCTATGTCTGAACCGCCTCAATTTCTCCAACAACGTCTTTTTTATCAAGGTCGCGTCTTTCAATTTCAAGTCTCGAAACTCCGTTTACCTAACGGTGTCGAGGGAGAATGGGAATGTGTCCGTCATCCGGGGGGCGCTTTAGCAGTTCCGATCACCAAGGAAGGTCAATTAGTTTTAGTACGCCAGTATCGGTTTAGTTTGCAAGCTCGAATTCTGGAATTTCCCGCCGGAACGATCGATGAAGGAGAAGACCCTGCTACGACGGTAAAACGAGAATTAGAGGAAGAAGCGGGCTATCGGGCGCACAATTGGCAATCTTTGGGTAAATTTGCCCTGGCACCGGGTTATTCCGACGAATACATCTATGCTTTTCTGGCGCGGGATCTGGAAAAATTAAGCTTGCCCCCCGCTCAAGATGCGGATGAAGATCTGGAAGTGGTTTTTATGAGTTTTGAGGAAATGGAATCAGCGATCGCCCAGGGAGAATTGATCGATGCTAAAACTATTACTAGCTTCTATCTGGCCCGTTTAGCCGCTATAACTGGACTTCCCGGTTGACAAAAGGCCATAACCTGTGCTGTAGGAGGGATTAAGAGAATTTCTGCTGCCCCTTTACTGGGTACAAATCAAGGAAAACCCTAATAAATCTAACGCATGATTGTTGCAGTTCAGTCGGTGGAGTTATCTTAGCAAAACGATAACTTCCCTCTCTAATCGTACATTCTACTGTATTCAAGCAAATCGTCCCCAAGTCCTCCAATAAAGTCCGAAAGTAATATAGTCTAATCCTTACTATCGGTTTTACTAATTCATTGATTTTCGAGTTGGTTAAAATTCCTCTATCGCTTACCCAGACCACATTCTCAATCCCCCAACCTTTTCTGACTTTCTCAATTTGTCTGGCTAAGGTGGGCTCTTCTGGTTTTCGTGTGTTAATTTTTGTTATGAATTAAAGCAAGCAAACAGCTTAAGTCGAAGATGTTCAAAATTGGTAAATCCATAACTTATTCTTTTAATAAGCTTTATTT
>NZ_SFBY01000164.1:0-3859 GCF_007095505.1 Microcystis sp. M_QC_C_20170808_M3Col | reverse complement strand
GATACTCTAAATTCTACGGCTAGACAAGCATCTGCTGAACGAGCTTGGTCGTCTATTGCTCGTTTCTATGACAATTGTAAGAAAAAAATAAAAGGTAAAAAAGGTTATCCTAAGTTTCAAAAGAATAATCGTTCTGTGGAATATAAAAACTGTGGCTGGAAACTATCGGAGGATAGAAAGAAAATAACTTTCACAGATAAGAAAAATATTGGCACGGTTAAACTGAAAGGAACCAGAGACCTAAACTTTTACCCTATAGACCAAATTAAACGAGTTAGGATTGTTAAACGAGCGGATGGTTACTATGTCCAATTCTGTCTTAGCGTTGATATTCGGGAATACGCTAAACCCCTAGAACCAACTAAAAGATGTGTGGGATTGGATGTAGGTTTAAACGTTTTCTACGCTAATAGTGATGGGGAAACGGTAGAAATACCGCAATACTATCGCAAGGCAGAAAAAAGATTAAATCGTCTGAATCGGAAGAAATCTAAAAAGTTTAAACGAGGTCAACCCCAATCAAACAACTACCAAAAGGCCAGAAAGAGATATGCTAGAAAGCATTTAAGAGTAAGTAGGCAACGTAAAGGCTTTGCCTCAAAAGAGGCATTGCGCGTCATTAAATCTAACGATTTCATCGCTTACGAAAACTTAAATGTTCAAGGCATGGTAAAAAACTCTAGACTAGCTAAATCTATTAATGATGTGGCTTGGTCAACTTTTCGGCAATGGTTAGAATATTTTGGCTTTAAATATGGTAAGGCTACAGTAGCAGTAGCTCCCCATAACACCAGTCAAAACTGTTCTAATTGTGGTCAAAAAGTAGCTAAATCTCTATCTACAAGAACCCATCTTTGTCCTCACTGTGGCTATGTAGAAGATAGAGATATTAACGCCGCTATCAATATTCTCAAAAAGGGACTAAGTACGGTAGGGCATACCGAAACTACTACGCTTGGGGAGAGATTCCCTCTGGTTTAGTTGGATACGTCCTGCTAGATTAAGGAAACTCGATGAACCAAGAATCCCTCGCTTTTAGCGACGGGAGTGTCAAAGAATTTAGCTGGAATTTATGAATCATTTTCTGCATTCTTTCACGGTTTTTCCTGATTCTGCCCGAAAATCTCGGTCTTACTCCCTAGGTAAACTTCGACGACCCTTAATCTTCCTGTTTACCGTCGGTTGTCTGACTAGCGTAGTCGGTTATCGTTTCTATAATCAGCCGAAATTGGCCGTCGGGACTATTTCCCCCGTCACAATTATCGCCCCCGAAGATGCCAGTTTTGAAGACCAAGAAACCACCGCCCTCAAACGCCAAAAAATTCGGGCTGGACTGCTTCCCCGGCTGAAAAGAGACCCCCAAACCACTGCCCAGATTGAGCGAGCGCTACGGGACACTTTAGGGCAATTAAGTCAAATTAGCCCGATTCTGCCCAAAAATTCCATTTTAATCAGCAGGACTATTTCTAACGCCACACTGGGAACGCTGCTCACCTTTTCTGCCGCTCAATGGTCAACTCTACAAAGCGGCCTCAACTATGAAGAATCTTTTGCAAAACCCTTGACAAAAGAGCAGGAATATGCTATACACGAAATCCAAGCCTATCGTCAGCGCGTGACAAAGGGGAAATTTGAGCAATTTATCGATCGATTAGGGCAATTACGGCAAATACAGGGGCAAACCAGCCAAAATTATCGGCATTCCAGCTTAAATAAACTCAAATATGGCGATCTGATCGCAGTAGCTCAAATGGGCGATCGAGAGTGGCAAAACCTAGAAACAGCCATCCTGCAAGCGGGTCGTCGCATTTTGGTGCAAGGCATCCCCCCGGGGATTTCCACCAGTCACCTACAGGATACCATCGCCGTGCAGATTAGCAGCGATCGCCTAACCCGTCGCCAGCAGCTTTTAGCCGAAAATATCCTTCTAGCGGCCCTAGAGGGACAGGCTAACCTGATAGAAGATCGGGAGTCAACCAAAGAACAAGCGGCTAAAGCGGTGGAAGCGGTAGATATGGTGATGTCTAACACTCAAACCGGTCAAATTATCGTTAAAACAGGCGAAAAAATTACTCAAGCTCAGTTTGTTCTCATCGATGGCTTTGGTTTAAGCGAACGGGGCATTAACTGGATGGGTTTAGGAGCAACGGCAATCCTTGTCACCAGCGCGATCGGGACTTTTTGCCTCGTGGCCCAGCGTCTCCATCGGCCTCTGCGTCACCGGGATTTTCTTCTCTTGGGTTTACTAAGTTTTACCACACCGATCTTAGCGATCGCCCATATTCCCTTTACCAATCTGGCAGCCGTGGGTTTATTAGTCAGCAGTTTCTATGGCCCGACTTTGGCCGTCACCCAAGTCCTCTTAACTGCCGGTCTTTCCCTATTCAGTATCCAAGGCATCAGCGCCGATTTAATCGCGGGGACGATCGGGGGACTATTAGCGGCCATAATAGCGGCAAAATTGCGCTCCCGGGATGAATTATCGCTCCTAGGAATGGGAATCGGAGTCAGTCAAGGGGGTGTTTATCTGCTCACCTACCTAATCGTTAGCGCCACGGCCAGCACGATCATCTATGCTCTACTACCCACGGCGCTCGTCTATGGTCTATCGGGAATAGCTTGGACGGTAATCGCTCTAGGATTATCCCCCTATCTGGAACGCTGTTTCGATGTGGTGACTCCCATTCGTCTGGTGGAGTTGTCCAATCCTAATTGTAGTTTGCTCAAACGTTTGGCCACGGAAGCGCCGGGTACTTTTCAACATACCCTTTTTGTCGCCTGTTTAGCCGAAGCGGCCGCCCGAAAACTGCACTGTAATGTGGAATTAATTCGCACGGGAACCCTTTATCACGATATCGGGAAAATGCACGATCCTCTCGGTTTTATTGAAAATCAAATGGGTGGCCCGAATAAACACGATGAAATTAACGATCCCTACGTCAGCGCCGAGATTATTAAAAAGCACGTTAGCGAAGGGTTAGTCATGGCCCGCAGACAAGGTTTACCGCGAGTCGTCCGCGATTTTATTCCTGAACACCAAGGCAATCTCTTAATTTCCTATTTTTATCAGCAAGCTTTGCAAAAATCCAGACAAAATGGTCAAGAAATCGTCGATGAAGCAGCCTTTCGCTACGATGGTCCGATTCCCCAATCGCGAGAAACGGCGATCGTTATGTTAGCCGATAGTAGCGAGGCCGCTTTGCGATCGCTAAAGGATGCCTCCCCAGAACAAGCCATGGATATGATCAAAAAGATTTTTCAGGCCCGATGGCGCGATCAACAATTAGTAGATAGTGGTATTCGTCAGGAGGAATTACCAATTATTGCCGAGGTTTTTGTGCAGGTTTGGCAACAATTCCATCATCAACGCATTGCCTACCCGAAAGCAGTTTTAGAAGTCTCCTCAGCCGAAAAAAAATAAGAGATAACAGCAAAAAATCAAAAATAATTACCAAAATGCTACTAATCACTCTCAACGAAAATACTTTATCTTTATCTCCAGGTAATCAGGTTATTTTTCCTCATCAGACTTGGGAAGATTACGAAAGATTACTGAGTTTACGTCTCCAGAAAACCTATCCCAAACTCTATTTTAATCGCAAAACTGAAGAAATTCGGCTTATGTCTCCTTTACCAAGTCATGGCAAACGTATCAATCTTTTAAGTGATTTAGTAAAAATTATCCTTCGTCGTCAAGACAAAGACTGGGAATGTTTTGATCCAATTACCTTGAAAATGCCGGGAGAAGCGGGAGTAGAACCAGATACTTGTTTTTATATTGATAATAGACAGGCAATTTTAGGCAAAGAGAGAATTGATTTAACTGTCGATCCTCCTCCCGATTTAGCTATAGAAGTGG
>NZ_SFBY01000163.1:0-2536 GCF_007095505.1 Microcystis sp. M_QC_C_20170808_M3Col | reverse complement strand
ACCTCCAAGCCGTTCGATAACTTATTCCTGTTTTTTTTGCCTAGTCTGATAGTTTCGTGTTCACATATTACCATGGCTGGCTATATCTGACTATATTTGTATTGAAACTTTACAATACCATTTTTCTAAAGTAATGGCAGAGATGGTTAATTGCCCTCACCCCCAACCCCTCTCCCAGAACCGATCTATTAATAATTTAGTATTACTGCCTGCTATAAACCAAAAAAACTGCTGAAAAAAGGGGCTTTGCGCCCCTAAAAATCTTTAGTCAAGGGA
Source organism: Microcystis sp. M_QC_C_20170808_M3Col (assembly GCF_007095505.1). Taxonomy (NCBI): domain Bacteria; kingdom Bacillati; phylum Cyanobacteriota; class Cyanophyceae; order Chroococcales; family Microcystaceae; genus Microcystis; species Microcystis sp. M_QC_C_20170808_M3Col. Next base: position 2,260 of record NZ_SFBY01000163.1, on the reverse strand, counting down.
TTAAAAATTTACACCAGACTATAGACAATTACCAAACCCAAAACTGCGGCAAAGACAATTAAAGCGTAGAATTGGGCGCGACCATTTTCGAGGTATTTGAGACCTTCACCACTGACAAGAGTAGCTAAACCGGTTAAATTCACTGCCCCATCAATAACGCGATAATCCACTTCCATAATTTGCCGCGCGAGACGACGACAACCCTGGACGAAAACTCGATCATACAGATTGTCAATGTACCATTTGTTCAGGGAAAAACGATACAAAGCGGGGAATTTTTCGGCAATAGTTGCGGGGTCAATTTTCTTCTGGAGATACATCAAAGAAGCGACAGTAATCCCGATTAAAGCAATCCCTACCGAATTACCCGCCATGATTAAAAACTCTGTCCAATCAAAAGCATGAACTTCTTCCACCACTTCGTTAGGAACATGAATAAAACCCTCGAAGAAATTCTGCCAAGGTTTACCCACCAAACCGATTAACAAAGAGGGAACCGCTAAAATCATTAGAGGTAAAGTCATAGTAATTGGCGATTCGTGGGGTTCCCGGGCATGATGGCCGTGGTTGTCTTCTTCCTGCGCTTCCGAGTCTAATTGCTTAACATTCATTGCCCCCGGTCCAAAAGCCGGAATCGCACCCGCATTGGCTAACAGTCGGCGTTTAATCTCCTTATTAGTACCTCTAAACTCCCCTTCAAAGGTGTTAAAGTACATCCGGAACATATAGAAAGCCGTTAAACCCGCAGTACCCCAACCGATTAACCATAAAGCTGGGTTCGCCTCAAAAGCTAAACCGAGAATTTCATCCTTCGACCAGAAACCGGCGAAAGGAGGAATCCCACAGATGGCCAGAGTTCCCACCAGGAAAGTTAGGGCAGTAATGGGCATATACTTGCGTAAACCGCCCATCATCCGCATATCTTGCGCTAAAACTGGCTCATGACCGACCACATCCTCCATACCGTGGATGACGGAACCGGAACCGAGGAACAACATCGCTTTAAAATAAGCGTGGGTCATCAGGTGGAATAACCCCGCACTATAAGCACCGATGCCCATAGCCATAACCATGTAACCCAATTGGGAGATGGTGGAATAGGCTAAACCCTTTTTGATATCATTCTGGGTGAGGGCGATACTTGCCCCTAGAAAAGCAGTAAAGGCCCCCGTCCAAGCAATTACCGTCATCGCCGTGGGAATTGGCTCAAAAACGGGATACATCCGGGCAATCAGGAAAACTCCGGCGGCTACCATGGTGGCGGCGTGAATCAGGGCCGAAATCGGGGTCGGACCTTCCATGGCATCCGGTAGCCAGACATGAAGGGGAAACTGGGCTGATTTGGCCACGGGTCCAAGGAAGACTAAAACGGCGAATAATGCCGCTAAACTGCCGGCAATGGCTCCAGAAGAGACTAATTCCTCTAGACGTTCACCCATGATATCAAACTCGAAGCTGCCGGTTGCCCAGAAAAGACCCAGCATTCCCAGTAATAAGCCAAAATCGCCGACGCGGTTGGTAACAAAGGCTTTTTGACAGGCATCGGCGGCCGCCGGACGAGTGAACCAGAAACCTACTAGCAGATAGGAACACATCCCCACCAATTCCCAGAAAACGTAGATCTGGACGAGGTTGGGACTGATGACCAAACCGAGCATAGAACTGCTAAAAATGCTCAGATAGGCGTAAAAACGCACATAACCGGGGTCGTGGGCCATGTAACCATCGGTATAAATCATCACCAAAAAGGCTACGGTGGTGACGATAACCGACATTAAAGCACTGAGGTGATCGATCGTATAACCCATTTTCAGGTGAAAGTTACCCGCCGATGCCCAATCGATCATTTGGTTGTAGGGAGCGTGTCCATTGATTTGACTCCACAACAGCGCAAAGGACAGCACCATCGACGCGCCGAGGGTAGAAATGATCAATACAGCATTTACCTGTCGCAGACGATTGGTGGCTTCATTAAAGGAAATTAAGCCCGCGCCGACTAGGGTAGCGCCTACCAAAGGCAGGACGGGAACTAGCCACGCGTACTGATAAAGCGGTTCCATTCAGTAATACCTAGTTTACAATTTCACACTATTTGGTTTATCTTCATCTATTGTGACATAGGTTAATTCTTAAGAAAGTGTTTATAGTTAGTAAAAGTATAGTCAAATATAGACAGACTGAATTCCATTTCAGAAATTCCCTTCACTTTTACTTCGAGAGATTGATTCTCCTTGGGTGAACTACGCACCTCTCTATCCCA
>NZ_SFBY01000162.1:0-6059 GCF_007095505.1 Microcystis sp. M_QC_C_20170808_M3Col | reverse complement strand
ACTTAAACTAATAAAACGGAGAGCCTATGGCTTTAGAAACTTTCGGAATTTTTGGGTTAGAAGTATGTTGTCTTGGCATCTTGTCTGTTGATTTAGCATAAAGGGTAACGAAGAGCCAACTATTTTTTCTGCGGGAAAGTGACGCAGTAGCTTTATTCCCCGGTGGTTTCGGTACGCAAGATGAGGCCTTTGAGACGCTTACTCTCTGTCAAACGGGTAAATACGGACCTGCACCCCTAGTATTAATTGATGAGCCTGATGGGGATTACTGGCAAACTTGGCAAGAACAAATTAGTGAAAATCTGCAAAAAAGAGGACTGATATCCGCCGAAGATCGGAATTTTTATACAATTACCAACGATCTAGACTACGCTTGTCAAAGGATTCGCCACTTCTATCGGGTGTATCACTCCAGCCGTTTTGTGGGAGAATCCTTTGTTATTCGTCTTAATCACGAACTAAGCGGGGAACAGATCGAACAAATTAACCAAAACTTCGGCGATATCCTAGTTAAAGGTAAAATCGCACCTAGTCAAATTCTAGAACGAGAGAATCGGGATTCCACCCACCATTTACCTCGTCTAGTTTTTTACTTTAACGGCAAGAGTTACGGACGCTTGTATCAGTTAATTGATCACATCAACGATTTAAGTCCTGTAGTTGCCCTAGAAGATCATCCCGAGAGAAAATAAACCCTAGGCTAGAGTTTCAGGACAGTATCCTAAACCCTTAGTAAATTGTTGCCGAAAAGCCTCTATATCTTGCTGATCCGGGGTACCATGGGACACGATCGCCACTTGATAACGACGCATGACATCAATAGGAGATTGTCCCGTTTCCAAACTCCAAAAAACCATCTGGAGACGCATTTCTGGTTGATAGGGAATCCCTAACTCATTCATGTAGGCGCGAAAATCACCGTGTTGGCAAGGAGTCAGCATTTGATTAAACTTTACCTTGACCACCCAACCGTTAATCTGATGGATAACCGTCATGACGGAGGAAGGCAGATGAGTCATCGAGCGCAGGTATTCGGTGACTCGTAGCGTTAAACTAGCATTAGCAAGAAAATAGAGATAGTCCATAGTGGCCGCCGGGCTATTGGCTAATAGTCACGATTAGTGTTATATCTCTAAGTCTGACGATAAACCGTTCCAGGTACCAAGGGGAGAAATCCCCGATTTAGTGAAGTTCGCCTGGGTAGGATTACCCAACTTTTGCGAAGCTCTTTATGATGATAATGACGATGATCCCTGACCAATTACTCTCCAGCTACGATTATCACCTTCCTCCGGAGTTAATTGCCCAAAATCCCGCCGAAACCCGGGATAGTTCCCGTCTTTTGGTGGTAGATTCTCCCAATAGTCATAATTTAGCTATTTTTCGGGATTTACCCACTTGGTTAGAGTCGGGGGATTTGCTGGTTTTCAACGATACCCGCGTGATTCCGGCCCGTTTATTTGGACGTAAAACCACGGGCGCACCCATAGAAATATTACTATTAGAAGAACAAGATGACCATCGTTGGTTATCTCTGGTGAAACCGGGAAAACGCTTTAAAGTCGGTTCAGAAGTCCTTTTTTATCCGAAAACAGGGCCGACGGAAGACCAAGAAAAATTATGGTTAGCGAAAGTAATCGATCGAGATCTGAACACCGGTGGTCGTCTGCTGGAATTTCAACGTCATCCCCAGCGCAGTTTTTGGGATATGTTGGAGGAGTACGGTCATATTCCTTTCCCCCCCTACGTCACCGAATCAGAGGCGGAAGAAGACCGTTATCAAACAGTTTACGCTGATAAACAGGGTTCTGTGGCCGCTCCCACGGCCGGATTACATTTTACTCCCGAATTATTCCATAAGCTCGCCCAGAAGGGTATAGATACCGCCTATGTCACCCTTCATGTGGGAGTGGGAACCTTTCGTCCCGTGGAAGTGGAAAATATTACAGAACACCTAATGCACCAAGAATTTTTGCAGATTTCCGCCGAAACTGCCGAAAAAATCGCCCAAACAAAGGCTAGAGGTGGCCGGGTTATCGCCGTGGGAACCACAGTAGCTCGCGCCTTGGAAGGGGCAATTAAAGAAAGTAAGAGCGAGAAATTAACCGCTTTTCAGGGAAAAACGAATTTATTTGTCTATCCGGGTTATCAATGGCGGGTTATCGACGGCATGATCACTAATTTTCACCTACCCAAGTCCAGTTTGATGATGTTAGTCAGTGCCTTAATCGGACGGGAAAGACTACTGGCATTGTATCAAGAAGCTATCCAAGAGCGTTTCCGTTTCTATTCCTTCGGTGACGCTATGTTAATCCTACCCAGCGCTCGCAGCAGTAATCGGTAAGTAGTTGGACAAAATTACGTTCAAACCCCAGAAAGAAGGAGCAGCAGAACTGCGGAAAGGGCAACAGGAAAAGCAAAAATATGTGTAAGCGGCCCGCGCATCTAAATTGGTCTAGGTCGATTATCGAACCACCTCTGGCCTGTTGTCTATCCTAACCAAGAAATGAAAAGAAAAGATCTTAAAATCGGTCGCCGCTATTCTGGCAAATCCTGGCAAATATTTGTAATTATTGCCTTCATGGCCGCCGCTCCCTTTGCTATTTTTTATCTTATTGCCTTGGCTTATCTCTGGCAAGGCGATCAACTTTTGGCCGCGGGGGAGAAGGAATCGGCTCTGTCTGCTTACCGAACAGTTTTATCTTTTGACGAAAATTCGGGCCAAGCCCATATAAAAATCGCTCAGGTCTTGCAAAGTCAAAAACGTTATTCTGAAGCCTTAAAAGCCTATAATCATGCCTTTATCGTTAATGATAAACCACCGATGGAACCCTCCCAAAGTAATTATTTAGTGGCTTTGGGAGATATCTTCGCGCAAGAGGAAAAATGGTCAGAGGCGATCGAGGCTTACCAAAAAGCAATTATCATTAAACCAACTTTTAAAGCGCAATTTCAGCTAGGAAAAGCCCTCTATAGTTTACAACGTTGGGATGAGGCGGCGAAAGCTCTGCAAGCAGCGGTTTTTCTCGATCCTAGTCAGGGAAAAGCCTATTTTTATCTGGGAAAGGCCTATAGTGAACAGCAACTCTGGCAAGAGGCCAGTTATGCCTATCAGCAAGCTCTAGAATTGATACCTAGTCAGGGTGAAACCTACAAAAAATTAGGAGAAACCCTAGCAAAACAGGGAAAATGGGAGCAAGCAGAGCAAATATATCGACAGGCTTTAATTTACGCCCCTAAAGATGGGGATATTTATAATTATTTAGGGAAAGCTTTAGCGGAACAGGGAAAACTAGGGGAAGCGATGGCAGTTTTTCAACAGGCGCGCCAAATTAGCCCCAAAAATGCCGAGATTTACGAAAATCTCTGTTATACCTATATCAATAGCGGTCAGATCGATGAGGGTCTAAATTGGTGTCGGCAGGCCGTAGAAATTGATCCTAATTTATCAGAAGTTAGATTTATTTTACAGGAAATCCAACGGGGGCGATTAATTCATGATCATCCCGAATTATTAAAAATGCCAGAGATAATTCCCAGTGTTAAGAGTGATCCTCTGGTGAATTTAAAACGCTCAATTGTTAAAATTGTCATTCGTGGCAAAAATAACAATGGTATCGGCACTGGTTGGTTATTAAAACGAGATCAAGACACAGCTTGGATCGTGACTAACCGCCATGTGGTGACGAATTACCGTCAAGAAATCGATGCAGGGGCGCGCATTTTTGTCGAGTATTATAGCCAACCACCCAAGGGAAAAATTCCCAAGCGTTCAAAAGCTAAAATTCTCCACACTACCCCCCCTAACGACTGGCTCGATTTAGCAGTATTGGAGGTAAAAAATCCCCCCCCAGATTTAAAACCTTTAGCTTTAGCACCCCTACCAATTGCCGCTAATCAATCAGTAATCTCGATCGGTAATCCTTTTAATCAAAAAGATTGGACTGTCAGCAAAGGCACTGTTAATGATAATGAAGAAAAATCCTTAAGTTTATCCATGTTTGTCGTTTCTGGACAGTCGGGAAGTCCAGTTTTAAACGATAAAAATCAAGTGGTGGGAATGATTTCCCAAGCGAGTTTATTTTGTGCCAATCCCTCTACTCCTAAACCCCTAGAAAATGCCGTTAAATTGGGCTGCGGTTTCGCAATTCCCATTGACAGGGTGCGAGAAAGGTTAAGGGAGTGGGAATTATGAATTGGGAAGTGGGGTGTGGGGAAGTGGGGAAGTGGGGAAGTGGGGAAGTGGGGAGGTGGGGAGGTGGGGAAGTGGGGAAGTGGGGGAATTTCAACTAACACCCTAAAACCCTAACACCCTAACACCCTATCACCCCAAAACCCCCCGCAACGCGCACGCAGTGACCACCCTATCTCCTGTCTCCTGATAACTGATAACTGGTCACTGATAAATGATAACTGCTATGCTACTCTAGGCAGAAAACCATTCGATCGAGATCACCGTGGCTAACCAAGAAGCAACTTCCCCCGCTATTCGTACCCCTTTATACGAGCTAATTGCCCAACAAACCAGCAAATTTACCCCTTTTGCGGGTTGGGAGATGCCGATACAGTTTAGCGGCCTAAAAATCGAACATAATGCTGTCCGCAATGGTGTCGGGATGTTTGACATTTCCCACATGGGCAAATTTATCTTAACTGGAGATAATCTGGTTCAATCTCTCCAAACCCTAGTTCCTTCTAATTTAGCCCGTTTAAGCGCAGGAAAGGCACAGTATAGCGTTTTACTTAACCCGGACGGTGGTATCATCGATGATATTATCTTTTACTACCAAAGCGAAAGCCAAGGCGTATTAATTGTTAATGCCTCAACCACCGATAAAGATCGAGAATGGATTTTAGGCAATTTAGAGGGATCGGGGGTCAAATTAAAGGATTTATCCCGAGAAAGGGTCTTAATCGCCCTGCAAGGACCCAAGGCATCCACAATTTTACAGCCCTTGGTCGGGGAAAAATTAAGCGATTTTGGCCTATTTAATCACTGGGAAAGCCAGCTTTTCGGGGAAAAAGTTTTTATCGCCAGAACTGGTTACACCGGAGAAGATGGCTTTGAAATTATGGCCCCTCCTGAAATCGGACAGCAACTTTGGACGGAATTCTTAAATTTAGGGGTGACTCCCTGCGGTTTAGGAGCGCGGGATACCCTGCGTTTAGAGGCAGCTTTAGCCCTTTATGGACAGGATATCGACGATAGCACGAGTCCCCTAGAGGCAGGCTTAAATTGGTTGGTTCATCTGCCAGAAAAAGGCGATTTTATCGGTCGCAATGTCCTTGAAGACCAAAAACTTAATGGTGTCAATCGGCGCTTGGTGGGATTGCAGATGTCCGGCAAACATATCGCCCGTCACGATTATCCGGTAGTATTCGCTGGGGAAGCGGTGGGTAAAGTCACCAGTGGCACTTTATCACCAACTTTAAACACAGCGATCGCTTTAGCCTATCTTCCCACACCTTTCGCCTCGATCGGACAGGCGATCGAAGTGGAAATCCGCGGCACCACCTACCCCGCTACCGTAGTCAAAAAACCTTTTTATAAAAGTAAAAAGTAAAAAGGTGATGGGGGTTAGGGAGTCGGTTAAGCTGTACTGCATTTAAACTGCGTATTGGGAATTTTAGTACAAATGCCCAAACTCCCAACTCCTAGACTCCCTAGTCCCTGCCTTCAGGCAGTCTTAACGAGTAATTTAGATGGTCAACAGCTGATCAGTTACTCCCGACTTGAAAGTAATAACGCAACTAAAAACCCATGCAAAGCAGTTAGCTGCAGTCTTCTCGAATAACAGCCGAACTCTACCATATTTTAGACCAATTTAAGAGACAACTGCAATAGGCTCAAGAGCAACTGGATAACCCAGCTTCTCTAAACGTTTAAAGTCTAAAAGTCTTATCCAACAATTAATGTTTTTAGATTTATTCAGCAACCCCTAAATAGGGTTTGCTGAAAAAGTTATTGAAAAGTACAGGTCTCTTAATCAATGATTTCACTTAGCTACAAGCATAAGCTTTAGTTGTTGATTAGTTTCTAAGTCATAACTTATTGTCAT